>CBDUMB010000175.1:0-6856 GCA_965368205.1 uncultured Pseudomonadaceae bacterium
AGATCGCCACCCGATCCCCCTTTTGTAAACCCAGCGCATATAGACCGTTGACCAGGCGCCCGCAGCGATCCTGCAACTCGCTGTAGGTAAAAGTTTTATCCTGATCGATAACAGCTGTTTTGCCAGCGGCTACCTGTACTGCTCGCGCCAGTGGATCGGCAAACGTATGCATATTTCCCCCTCGAATTTTGAACGCATCGGATTGAAGGGGTATTGTAGGCGCCGCCGAGTATTACTCCAACACCGACAAGTTTTGTGATTCACCCCAGATTTCTGTTCCTGTTGACATTGGCTCTCTGTTTTCTGAGTCCGGTCCAACCTGCCTGGGCTTCAGACGGGGTACTGAATCTACTCATTGAGAACTACGTCAGCAACATTAACGAAGGACCCAAACGCCTGCAGGCAATGGGCATTCGTTTTCCCGGCATTGAAGCCGAAGACAAAATGCATGTTGCTCTGTCTGCTGGCCACGAGATTTACACGCCGACAGATATTCTCGCGACAGAACTATTGGAAGACGATAGACCCTACGCTGGACACGTTTACCTCGCAGCTGGCTTCACCACGGAAAACCCGGACGAAATTGAAACCTGGCGTCTCAGCTTTGGCCTGGTCGGGCCAGGTGCCCGCGCGGAGGTCATTCAGAATGCCCTGCACCGGAAAATAGGCAGTGACGAAGCCATGGGGTGGGATAATCAGCTGAAAAACGAATATGTACTTTCAGTCGCCTACGAGAAAAAGTGGCTGCGCCTTGCCCGCAGCGGCACATTTGGTAAATATTTTCAGGTAGACCTGCTGCCCCATGTCAGCGCATCAGTCGGTACACCCCTGACCTACGCGGGTGCAGGCGGCATGGTGCGCTTCGGGCAGGGCTTAGATCACGACTATGGTCCACCAAGGGTGCGTCCAAGCCTGCCGGTATCACAGTATTACGACCGTATCCGCGGGCCGAGCTGGTACTTTTTTGCGGGCATCGACGGTCGCTTCATCGCCCACAATCTGTTCCTGGACGGCAACAATTTCCGCCGCAGCCACAGCGTCGAACGGCGCTATTGGGTGGGTGACCTGCAAGCGGGGCTGGTCTGGAACAACAGCAAGTTCCGGGTGGCTTATTCGTACATTTACCGCAGCCGCGAATACAAAAATCAGGAAGAAAACGACCTGTTCGGTTCGCTGTCTATTTCTGCCCACTTCTAGCCAGCTGCGCTAAAGATTCCATCAGCTGAGTCATCTGCGTGGCAGGTGCCGCCAGGGAAGCACACAGGTTTGCCGCCAGCAGAGGCTGTGGCATGCCTTGTTGGATGAGGCGGACATCATCATGCAGAAGCGCCTCCCGCAGCGCGGGCGAGATTGCACCAACAGCAGGCTCAAGCTCGAAGCCCACCATATTGTGCAGGCTGGTGAGCAGTTTGGGGCCAACAAACTGCGGGGCCAGAAAATCAACATCAACCCGCTGCACCATGCGCAAAATGGCTTCTATCAAGAAGGCCAGGATCGGGCAGCCTGGTTTAAAAGCGCAGTACGCGTTATGAACATTTTTACGCACCGTGAAGCCTTTGGCTTTCGGCTGCAGCCAGTGTTCGTATCCAAACACGCAACTTGATTGCGGTGCTATCTGCAGCTGTTGCGGAACGCTCACAAATACATCGATATCAACCCAGGCCACCACATCATAGGCACCGCTGGCCAATTCTTCCGACACCCATAACAAACGAGCCAGATCAGCTGCAATAGGTTTGCGATGCCCTACTTTCTGCCAATACCAGGGCGGCAGCCTGTCAAAGAACTGATCCCCATCGAAGCGATAGCTGTAACCATGCAGGTCGCACCAGGTCATTACAGATTGTTGGCAGACCTCTACCCAACCAGACACACCATCTTCCCTGAAACTCTGCAATACTAGGACGTTACTCAAAACTCAAAATGGCTCGTAGCTATGAACGCACATTGTACGCGTGCTCTGTCGATTATCCTCATGGCTTTAAGTGGCTGTGCTGCACCTATCCAGGACAATCAGATTGATCCCACAGATCGCGCGTTACAACTCAGTGCAGACCTGCCCTTCGGGCCTCTCAAGCGCCAGTTGCAAAGCTGCGCCGACATGCCTTTTTATAAAACTGAGTTCTCCATTGCACACAGAGGCGCCCCCCTGGGTTATCCCGAGCATACCCGGGAAGGCTATGAGGCCGCCGCAGCGATGGGTGCAGGCGTGATTGAGTGCGATGTTACCTTCACTAAAGACCTGGCTCTGGTGTGTCGCCATTCCCAGTGTGATCTGCATAGCACCACCAATATCCTGCAGACCAGACACGCAGACAACTGCAGTGAGGGGTTTACAGCGGCTGCAACAGATACGGCAGGCAATCCTACACCAGCAAACGCCAGATGCTGCACCAGCGACATTACGCTGGCGCAATACCGGGATTTATGTGGACGGCGTGATATTGTTAATGACAGTGCAACCACTGTTGCACAGTACCTGGCTGACCCCGGCAGTGAACTTGTCGAAAACCCTGTGAGCTGCGGTACGCTAATGACACACGACGAAAGCATCGAATTATTTGATGCGTTGGGTGTAGCCTTCACACCCGAATTGAACGCACCGATGGTGACCATGCCGTATGCCGGCATGTCACAACAAAACTACGCCAGCCGCCTGATAGAAGCCTATCAGGTTGCAGATATTGCACCTGAACGCGTCTACCCCCAGTCATTCAACGTGAACGATGTGTTGTACTGGATAACAAAACACCCGAACTTCGGACAGCAGGCAGTGTTCCTCGACCCACGCGGACGGGACCCCGACTTTATAGCCAGCCTCGAAGATATGCAGCGTCTTAAAGCGGCCGGCGTCAACATTATTGCACCACCCATGCCAATGCTGCTGATTGTCGATGATAACGATGAATTAGCCCCGTCACCTTACGCTGAATTTGCGCAGCAGGCTGGTCTTGAAATCATCACCTGGACGTTTGAATCAGGCCAGGCCAACAGCCCGGACAACTGGCTATACGGCAATCTCCCAGGCTATATACAGCGCGAGGGACAATCTCTTGAAGTGTTACACGCCCTGGCTGAAAAAGTGGGCATAAAAGGTATCTTCTCGGATTGGCCAGGCACAGTGACCTACTACGCCAACTGCTTCGGCCGGGTTACCGGCGAAGACCGCTAGTCGCTACCAGACCGGCAGAGAACAGGCGCCTCCTCGCAGAAAGGCTTCTATTTCATCCCGGCGCTCGGCAGCATCTTCTTCACCCAGCCGGATCAACAGAGCAAGATATTCCGGCTCAAACATCACCATGCTCAGCGCGTCAGAAGAGCGAGATTCTTTGTTGTGCAGACCACGCTCAAAGAAACGAAAGGATGATGGCATGGTGATTTCATGTTGTTGCGCCAGTTTGCCGAGGTCTTCCCGGGGTCGCAGCACCATGACCTCAACCTGGCGGAGTTCAGAGCTGTGCCCCGGTGCCAGCTGAGAGACCAGACGATTGATACGATTCATCTGCAGCGCGTCATAATCCAACATATCCAGAAAAACAGCATTGAGGAGCACACTGGCGATCTGCGCCGGTGACGGATAAGGATCGCGCATTTCCGGTGGAATCGCGTTCACGGGTTTGGCCCGCGGCGACACCGCCAGGATTCGAGTAGCCCCAAGATGTAAAGCGGGCGATAAAGGCGCGGTCAGACGTACACCGCCATCTCCGTGCCAGGCTGACTCCAACCGTACCGCCGGAAAAAACATCGGTAGCGCTGAGGAAGCCATAATGTGATCAAGTGTCATCTGAGTATCATTGGCGCGCAGCTGTCCGCGCTCCCACAGCAGCGGGTTATTACCTTCTACCCAGGCAACCGATCGGCCAGAGCCGTAGTTGGTGGTAATAATGGCCAGGGATTCAAGCACGCCACGCGCAATGTTCTCCTGAATGCCGGCAATTCTTTCATCTTCGAGCATGGGCAGATTGTGGCGGAGAAAGTCTCGCAGCGGACTGTTATCCACCATACCCCGCACATCGGCGTTGCCGAGCCGACCGCCGCTCAGCAAACGCAGACCCCAGATCATGACCCGTCTGGCCATATTGCCAAAACCTGTGGCATAAACTTTTTCCGTATCCAGACTGAGCCAGATATTGCTCAGCTGTGAAACCGCTTCTGCCCAGCTGCCCTGATGGGCCGCCAGGTGCGCAGCGTTAATCGCGCCAGCAGATATACCGGTCAGAATTTGTGGGCGATAGTCGGGTAATGCCTTGGCGATATAGCGCAATGCACCCACCTGATATGCTGCACGGGCACCGCCACCGCTGAGCACCAGGGCATGTTTATCCGAATGTGGGGGCGAGCTTGTTGACATACTCTTTATGTTAGCGCCTTTCAGGCGACCCTGCCTGTTTTCCAAACCACAAAAATAGCAGCCGGACGAGCCATTGCCGTATGATGCAGCCATGCTTGGCTTGATACGCAAATTCACGCTGCGGATGGACGCTTTATTCCGACCCCGCGGCAAGATCTTCTACGGCTGGTGGATTGTTGCCGCCTGCGCGGGCATCCAATGGCTGGCCGCCATGACCTGGATGCACTCTTACGGCGCTTATGCGGTTATGTTGCGCGACGAGTTTGGCTGGAGCATGTCCATCCTTTCCCTGGCGTTTGCATTAACACGCCTTGAAAGTGGTTTGTTGGGCCCACTGCAGGGCTGGTTGGTTGACCGTTTCGGGCCCCGCCCTATTCTGCTCATCGGCACGCTGATATTTGGCATAGGCTTTTTTGTCTTCAGCCAGGTGAACTCTGTCACCACCTACTTTGTCGCCTTTATTCTGATTGCGCTGGGTTCAAGCCTGGGCGGCTTTGCCACGCTGATGGTGTCACTGGTGAACTGGTTTGACCGGCATCGTTCCAAAGCAGTCGCCTGGTCGCAGATCGGATTTTCCGTAGGTGGCCTGTGTGTGCCGCTGATTATCCTGGGTCTGGAAGCCTGGGGCTGGCGCAATATGGCGATTTTCTCCGGCTGTATCGTATTGCTCATTGCGGGACCGCTTGTACTTCTGGTGAAGCACCGGCCGGAAGAGATCGGTGAAGTACCCGATGGCATCGCTCTGGATGAACACGGCGCGGAACAGGACCATACCCACTACCAGCCGCAGACCAGTTTCACCTGGCGCCAGGCGGTGCGAGAACCTTCTTTCTGGTTGATTTCAGCAGGTCACGGTCTGTCGCTGCTGACGGTCTCATCCATGCTCGCACACCTGATCCCACACTTAACCGAAAGCCTGAACTACGAACCCGTCTGGGCCGGTGTGGTTTTCAGCGCGATGACCGGCGTGCAGCTTCTGGGCCTATTTGCCGGTGGCTATCTTGGCGATCGTTTTCAGAAAAGACTGATCTGTGTGTTCTGCATGATCGGGCACTTTATTGGCCTGCTGGCGGTCACCTACGCCACCTCTGTTGCCTGGCTCGCCGTGTTTGTCATTTTCCATGGTCTCGGCTGGGGTATTCGCGGCCCGTTGATGGTGGCACTACGGGCTGACTACTTCGGCCCCAAATCGTTTGGCACCATCATGGGTATTTCTTCGTTGATCGTCATGCTGGGCATGACAGCAGGCCCGATATTCTGTGGCGTTATGTTCGACGTGTACGGCAACTATCAGATGGCCTTCACCATCATGGCGTTTATTTCTCTGACCGGCTCAATCTGTTTCTGGCTGGCACGCCCACCCAAGCAACCTCTCACCGCTTAAGGGGACTCAAACTCAAGTTGAGCCAGGCATTGAGATGAACATTGCGAGTCTAACAACGTAGTTGTTTAATGCTGCAACTAGGAGACGCTCTGGGGGGAGTATGAGAGACAGAACTATGTCTTGTGTAGCCGCAGGATTTTTCGCGGCGCTCGCATTGATCGCGCCATTCGCTGTCGCAGCAGGATCACCTGAGAGCATTGAGTGGCCGGCCTACGGTGGTGCAGCTGGCGGTGGTCACCACACTAACGCCACCCACATCACACCCGACAATGTTGCTGGCCTGACAAAAGCCTGGACACATCGCTCCGGAGACTATGTGGCTGGCACCCAGTCTTTGACTGAGGCGACTTCAGAAGAAT
Source organism: uncultured Pseudomonadaceae bacterium (assembly GCA_965368205.1). Taxonomy (GTDB): domain Bacteria; phylum Pseudomonadota; class Gammaproteobacteria; order Pseudomonadales; family Azotimanducaceae; genus UBA4421. Next base: position 6,095 of record CBDUMB010000175.1, read on the forward strand.
CCATGCGGACCCGCCCGACCAACTTCATGGTCACGCCAATCATGGTGGATGACACCCTGTATTACTGCACGCCTTTCAACCGTGTCTTTGCACTGGACCCTGCCACCGGCGGCGAACGCTGGTCGTTTGACCCCGAGGTCGACATGTCCAAGGAAGGCATCACAAATTGTCGTGCAGTCAGCAGCTGGCGAGCAGATGACCATAAAACAGCGGTGTGTGCGCAACGTATTATTCTCGGCACCCTGGATGCGCGTCTGATCGTGTTGGATGCGAAGACCGGGGAACGCTGCCAGGACTTCGGCCGTAATGGTGAAGTCAGCCTCAACGAAGGATTAACCGAACACGAAGCCTTTGAATACGGCATTACCAGCGCCCCGGCGATTATCGGCGAGACAGTGATCACAGGTGCGTTTGTACAGGATAGTCGTCGGCCCGACATTCCTTCAGGTGTTGTGCGGGCATACAACGTCAGAAGTGGCGAGTTTTTATGGGGCTGGAACCCGGTGCATCCCGACCGCCCGCAAACGGATAAAGACGGCAATTTTGTGCCGGGCTCCACCAATGTGTGGTCGACAATTTCAGTTGATGAAGCGCGGGGGCTTGTCATCGTACCCACCGGAAACTCTTCCCCGGACTATTATGGCGGCGCCCGCGACGGCCACCTCGACTACTACTCCAGTTCCGTAGTGGCGTTGAACGCAGCAGACGGCAGCGTCGCCTGGCACTATCAAACCGTGCATCACGATATCTGGGACTTTGATG
>CBDUMB010000176.1:0-6837 GCA_965368205.1 uncultured Pseudomonadaceae bacterium
ATCACAGTCTGTGAGCGCGGAGCCAGTTTCGGTTACAACAACCTCGTTTCTGACATGCGCTCGTTGTCCTGGATGCGACAAACAGGCTGCCCCGTCGTTTATGATGCAACCCACTCGGTGCAAATGCCGGGTGGTCTGGGCACGGTTTCCGGTGGCAATCGGGAAATGGTGCCGGTCCTGGCTCGAGCAGCTGTTGCTGCTGGCGTTTCCGGGGTTTTCATGGAATCCCACCCGCGGCCCGAGGAAGCTCAATCGGATGGCCCTAATTCATGGCCTATGGGCATGATGAAAGCGCTGTTGCAGCAACTCAAAGATATTGATGATCTGGTTAAAAGTCAGCCTCTCATAGAAGATCAGCTGACGGCACAATAAAACACGGAAGAGAACCACACCAACATGACAAGTATAAGCGCCATTCACGCCAGAGAGATTCTCGACTCTCGCGGTAACCCAACCGTTGAAGCAGACGTATATTTAGGTTCCGGCATCATGGGCCGGGCAGTTGCGCCTTCCGGTGCTTCAACGGGTACTCGTGAAGCTCTGGAGCTGCGTGATGGCGATGCCTCCCGCTATATGGGCAAGGGTGTGAGCCAAGCTGTAGGGCACGTTAATTCTTCGATTGCCGGTGCTCTGCAGGGTATGGACTGTACAGATCAGCAGGCGCTTGATCAGGCGCTGCTGGCGCTGGATGGAACGCCTAACAAATCGAAATTAGGCGCTAATGCAATGCTCGCTGTTTCACTGGCAGCCGCCAAAGCCGCGGCGTTGAGTCAGCAGGTGCCGCTGTATCAGCACATTAACCAGCTGGCGGGTGCGCCGCCGATGTGTATGCCTGTCCCGATGATGAACATCATTAATGGCGGCGAACACGCGGACAATAACGTCGATATCCAGGAATTTATGGTGCAGCCGGTGGGCATGAGCACTTTTCGCGAAGCGTTGCGTGCCGGTACAGAAATCTTCCATCATCTGAAAGATGTGTTGTCCGGTATGGGACTGTCAACTGCGGTGGGTGACGAGGGCGGCTTTGCCCCTGATCTCACATCAAACGGGCAGGCGCTGGATGTGATTGCCGAGGCCATTGAAAAAGCCGGTTATAAGCTCGGCAGCGATATTACGTTAGCGTTAGACTGCGCAGCATCGGAATTTTATGAAGACGGTCAATATAACCTCAGCGGTGAAGGTGTCAGTTATGATGCGCCCGGGTTTGCAGACTATCTGGCGGCACTGAGCGCTAAATACCCGATTTTGTCTATTGAAGACGGTATGGACGAAAGTGACTGGGCAGGCTGGACCGACCTGACACAAAAAATCGGCTCGCGGGTGCAGTTGGTCGGGGACGATCTGTTTGTTACCAACACCGAAATTCTGGGTCGCGGCATTGCTGAAAACGTCGCCAATTCCATCCTTATTAAATTTAATCAGATCGGCACCTTGAGTGAAACGTTAGAAGCCATTGCCATGGCCAATGCTGCGGGTTATACCAGCGTTATCTCGCATCGCTCTGGCGAAACTGAAGATACAACCATTGCTGACCTTGCGGTTGGCACGGGTGCCGGCCAGATAAAGACAGGATCTTTGTGTCGCAGTGACCGGGTTGCCAAGTACAACCAACTGCTGCGGATTGAAGAACAGTTAGGTGACAAAGCCAGTTACCCCGGCCGCTCTGCGATCAAGGCAGGTTAGCGTATGCAGATGAAAGTCCTGGTGGCAACAGCGTTGATTGTTCTGTTATGGCTGCAATATGGGTTGTGGTTTGGTCAATCCGGGCATTTTGCCCGGGAGCGTATGCAGAATCAGTTGGCGCAACAACAACAGCGTGTCGAAGTGCTGCAGCAGCGCAATCAGATACTGCTGGCAGAGGTAGTGGCGATGAAAGGTGATCGCAGTGTCCTGGAAGCGCGAGCGCGACGGGATCTGGGCATGGTAAAGACCGGTGAAGTATTTTATCTGATCCCGGATGTCGATCTCTAACACGCAGGCGCCGATACCGCAGGCGCAAATCAAAACATTACCCGAACACTTTCGGGTCGATGAGGTGTTAGAACTGCCGTTTTCAGGGCAGGGTGAGCACGCCTATTTTTATGTTGAAAAGACCGCGCTGAATACGACAGATGTTGTCGCTATGCTGGCAGATCACTTCCAACTGGCACCTCAGGCCATTGGTTATGCCGGGCGTAAAGACAAACATGCCGTGACACGACAGTGGTTCAGCGTTCCAACCCCGGAAGATCGCTGGGAGCCTGAGAATGCAGGGGTAAAAGTTCTTCTATCTCGGCGCAGCGAAAAGAAACTCCGGCGCGGTGAGCACAGCGCCAACACCTTTGAGCTGACGCTTACCGAGGTAAAACACTGGTGCGGATCTTCGACGAGTGCATTGTCCGAGTATTTCCCCAACTACTTTGGCGCCCAGCGGCTGTCTGCCGGCAACATACAACAGGCACAGGACTGGCTGCACAGTGGTGGGTGGGGGCGTACATCCCGGGATCAACCTCGCGGAGCGCGTCGTCGACAACAGAAACACAAAGGTGATCGTCGCGGCTGGCATCTGTCTGTTCTGCGGAGTCTGTTGTTCAATGCCGTACTGGATCAGCGTGTGGCTGCGGGCAACTACGCCACGTTGATCGACGGTGATGTTGCAGTACACGAGCTGCCTTCCGGACCACTTTGGGGCCGCGGTCGCTCCCAGGTGAGTGCGTTGGCTGCAGAAATCGAGACCAGCGCGTTAGCACCATATGCGCAGACCTGCGAAGCGTTGGAGTATGCGGGCGTATCCATGGACCGTCGTGTGTTAGCGGCTCAGGCTAGGGGCTTGGAGGTGTCGCAGGCAGCTGAGGATGTGTTGGTCCTGAAGTTTACGCTGCCCCCCGGAGTCTATGCGACAACTCTGCTCGCAAACCATTTCAACGTCCACGATGCCAGCGCACGCCATGAGTAATTCAGACCTGAAAGGTATCGGTATGACCTCGCAGCGCACCCGCGACCGCCTGGTCGCCCGTCTGCGCGAGAAAGGTATAGTCAATGAGCGCGTCCTTGCGCAGATAGCAGCGGTGCCGCGACACCTGTTTGTGGATGAGGCGTTATCCCATCGAGCTTATGAAGATACTGCGCTGCCGATAGGGCATGGGCAGACGATCTCGCAGCCGTTTGTGGTTGCTTTAATGACCCAGGTGTTGCTCGAAGTTGGACCCCATAAAGTGCTTGAAGTAGGCACCGGCTGTGGCTACCAGACCGCCATTCTTGCGCAGCTGTGTCGCCAGGTTTTCACCATTGAACGCATCGAAGCCCTGGTACCCCGTGCAAAACAGAGGTTGCAGCGCCTCGGGATACGCAATGTGGTGGCTAAATTCGGCGATGGCTATAAAGGCTGGGATGCCCACGGCCCCTTTGATGGCATCATTGTCACTGCGGCGCCGTCAGAAGTGCCGCCGGAACTGCTTGCGCAGTTGGCCGACGGTGGTCGCATGGTGTTACCGGTTGGTGGCGATGCGGGACAGGAGCTGCGAGTGATAGATAAGCGCGACGGTGTGATCACCGAGCGTGTGCTCGACAGGGTGAGGTTTGTGCCGTTGCTCAGCGGCATTACCGCAGTTTAGGTTTATTCGCCGTGCCACCTGAGGAACAAGCCAAAACACCACTGTCACTGTTCAGCATTGTCTGGCGCGGTTTGCTGATGGGCCTGGCCGAGGTGGTTCCGGGTGTGTCTGGTGGCACGATGGCCTTCATCACCGGTATTTACCACGAACTTGTTCGATCTCTGGCAAGTTTTGGTCCGAGTTCCCTGCGTCTCTTAACCCAGCCTCTGGCGTTTGCTCAACAGCATAACCTGCGCTTTCTGTGCGCTCTGGCTGGCGGTATGCTGGTCGGTGTTCTGCTCTTTGCACAACTCATGAACTATCTGCTTGAATACTTTCAGCCGGTTGTGTGGGGTTTCTTCAGCGGAGTTATCGCCATGTCCGTGGTCATTATCGGGCGCGCACGTGCGCCGGTGACGCTGCTGAGCTACGGCATTGTGGGTCTGGTTTGCGGTATCGCTCTGCTGTGGCTGCCAACTACAAATACGGAGCCTGCACTGTGGATGATTTTTGTCGGTGGCATTGTTTCGGTTTGTGCCTGGTTGTTACCTGCGGTATCTGGCAGCTATATGTTGTTAGCCATGGGCCTGTATACAACAATTATTGCCGCCGTTGCCGAGCTTGACTTACTTGTGTTAACGATACTGATGAGGGGTTGTGCGGTTGGCCTGCTGCTTTTCAGCAAATCCCTAGCCTGGTTATTACGCCATCATCAGGAGCCGTTGCTGGCTTTGTTAACGGGTTTCATGCTGGGTTCGATTGCTAATTTATGGCCTTGGCAGCAGGTGGCGCAGGTAACCGCAGATAAGTGGCTTTCGCCAGCCGCATATACTGTAGCGCAGGGTACGTCACCCTATGTGCTGATCACCGCTGTCGCGTTTGCCTGCGGCGCTGTTGCCATTGGGCAGCTTGATAAATATACAAACAATTCGTGAACGCGCTGAAGGCCCTGAAGCTGCTCCTGGCGGTGAGTATGGGATTGATACTCACCGGTTGTCTGTCGCCAGGCAAACCGTTGATCGCCGAGCGCTCGCCGGCCTATACCTCTGGCCCGTACAGCAGTGGGGATTCGCTGCAAAAATCTTATGTGGTACAGAAAGGCGATACGCTGTATTCCATCGCCTGGCGTTTTGAGCTGGAGTACAAAGGCCGTGCCCGCGCTAATGGTGTGCGTGCTCCGTACCGTATCGTGCCCGGTCAGAAATTATCGCTGGTGACCCAGCTTGCGCCTTCTGCACGCATACGCACGCCGGTAGCTCCACCTCCTGCTGCTCCAGCAAGTAAGCCGAAACCCAGCACCCGCAAACCACCAGCGACGAGACAGCCGGATACCCCAGCAGCAGTCGAGCTTGCCAGAACGTGGTCGTGGCCGCTTGAGATCCAGCCCTATGCAGAATTCGGTGGCAACAACAAAGGCCTGGATTACCGCCTGGGTGATGATCTGCGTCGCAGGATGACGGTGCGCTCAACCAATGCCGGTGAAGTGGTCTACGCGGGCAATGGCATCGGCGGCTTTGAACGTCTGGTCATCGTCAAACACAGTGCCCGCCTGCTCAGTGCTTATAGCTTCGACGGCACCCTGCGGGTGGATGAGAAGCAAAATATTAAAGCTGGCAGGGAATTGGCCGACATAAAGAACAGAGGTCGGAGTAAGCAGTCATTACATTTTGAGTTGCGCAAGGATGGGCAGCCCATAAATCCAAGGCAATTTCTGCGTTAGCTCCCCCTGGTTGGCTCTGTCGCGGGCGGCGACAGGGTATTTACAAGGACGTGGAGATCAACGCATGGAAGCACAAGACACACCAGCAGCAAAAACAGCCGCAGCCGAACTGACGGCTGATAACAGCCATGTTGGCTCACCGGACGCAACGCAGCTATACCTTCAGGAAATTGGTTATACACCGCTGCTGAGCGCCGCTGAGGAACAGCACTATGGCCGCTTGGCGCAAGCGGGAGATCCCGCCGGGCGTAAACGCATGATTGAGAGCAATTTGCGTCTGGTTGTGAAAATTACCCGTCGTTATCTCAATAGAGGCTTGTCTCTGCTGGACCTGATCGAAGAAGGCAACCTTGGACTTATCCACGCGGTAGAAAAATTCGATCCGGAACGGGGCTTTCGGTTCTCGACCTACGCAACCTGGTGGATTCGCCAGGCGATCGAACGGGCGATCATGAATCAGACCCGCACCATTCGTCTGCCGGTGCATGTGGTGAAGGAAATGAATTATTACCTGCGCGCCGCACGGGAGTTGTCCCAGAAGCTGGATCATGAACCCACCGCGGAAGAGATTTCCGCGTTAATCGACAAACCAGTAGATGATGTGCGGCGGATGCTGAAACTCAGTGAAAGAGTGGATTCCATAGATGCGGTGCGTGACAGTCATGATCGCAGCCGGCTGGAAATGGTGGCGGACGAAAACTCCCCAGACCCTGCAGCTCAGATTCAACGTTCAGATCTGTTCAATAAACTGGATCTGCTGCTGAATGATCTCTCTTCTAAACATCAGGAAGTGATTGCGCGACGCTTTGGTCTGCGTGGTCATGCATCTGCAACGCTGGAAGAGGTGGGTGCTGAAGTGGGCTTGACCCGCGAACGGGTGCGACAGATTCAGATGGAAGGGTTGCAGCGTCTGCGAAGAGCCCTGGAAGACCATGGGCTCAATGTGGATCAGATATTCAGTCAGTAGACAGGAGAATCACGGCTGCAGCTGCAAACTAGCGCTCCAGGAGTGCTAGTTTTCCAGGCTTGCCGTCCCATTCCTCAGCGTCTTCCAAGGCGTCTTTCTTCTCGGTGATGTTGGGCCAGATTTCAGCCAGTTCAGTATTCAGTTCGAGGAAATTCTGCTGATCTTCCGGGAGCTCATCTTCAGAAAAAATCGCTTCCGCTGGACATTCCGGCTCACACAGAGCGCAGTCGATACATTCGTCTGGATGGATCACCAACATGTTGGGACCTTCATAAAAACAGTCTACGGGACACACTTCGACACAATCGGTGTGCTTACACTTAATACAGTTCTCTCCGACTACAAATGTCATGGTGCCTTCTAGGGTGCGTTGAAAGGGGCAGTATTCTAGCGGATGTTCGGGCGCTGTCGAGCCCCTCTTGCGTAAGCAATTACGAGAGACTGTTCAATTCACTTTTGAGCTCGTACAAAAGCGCCAGGGCGTCACGCGGACTCAGGCTATCTACATCCAACTGATCCAGCTGATCCAGAATTTCCGTGCCGGGCTGGGCGGCCATTGGCCCCGCAGGCGCGTT
>CBDUMB010000177.1:0-6827 GCA_965368205.1 uncultured Pseudomonadaceae bacterium
CACCTGGAGCGTTGCTGTTAGCCCAAGCCGGTTTCTGATAGCGTACCACGACTCACATTCGGACCCTCTGAGCCCAATGTATCGGACCCTGCCTTTTCTATTGATGTTGTTTATCCCGGTCGTGAGTACTGCCGCCCAGAGCAGTGCGCCGTGGTTACAACCCGAGGTGCTCAAGGCTGGCGTAGCTATCGGTCTCACAGAACAGCAACAACCGCTGTTTCGCGACGCGATTACCCATCTTGTAGAAAATCAGACAGCTGCAACCAATAAGTTGCTGCGACAGAACAACATCGCTGATCTGAAACGCAAGCTCACCACCGTGACCAATCGGCAGTTCAACAAAATGGACCGGGAAATGAAGGGTTTCCTGACAACCGAACAGTTGCCTCAATACCAGGTTTACCGCGATGCACTGCGGTCACACATGACGCGCTCAACGATCCGCCGAGGCAGCAGCAGCAGTGAGTCTGTCAACGATACTGAAAGAACCCTGGATCAGGGAGCTGTGCAGCACCACTAAACAGGCCACCTCAGCTTCAGCCTCAATTTTTACAGCAACAGCGCTCGGAGAACTTGAGCACCTGAATAAAAGCTTGTAGTCTAAATGCGAATGATTATTATTTGCATTAATATATGAACGCACTACACAACCTTTTCGGCCACCCCAACCCCTGCCAGCAGTTACCAAGCCTGCATCAGCATCCGAACCAATGCCCTCGAGATGCACAGTATCTCCTCACATTAAGCCCTACACCCTCACTGGTCATCCGTCATCGGGAAGCGGGCGTTGAAATGAAACGCTGGGGAGCAGATATTTTGCGTTACCTTATTTCAACTGGGGCACTACCGCGGCAATATCATAGACTTGGCACTTATCCCTGCAACAAGGACCTGGTTTGGCACTTACTGCTCGCGGCAACCGCTGCACAAATGTCCCTGCAACAGATAAACAACTACCCGGCAAAACCTACAGGCACATCCATGACAACAATAAAAACTATTGAACAGCTGCGCGAAATTGTGGGAGAACCCCATCCTGAACTGGGTGAAAAAAACATCGACCACATTGACGACTACGCTGCGGCGTTTATCGCCGATAGCCCGTTTATCGTGCTGTCCACAGCAGACGCCGAAGGACGTGTTGATGCCTCGCCTAAAGGCGACAGCCCGGGGTTTGTCTGGGTTGAGGACAAGAAAACAATTATTATCCCCGACCGACCCGGCAACAAGCTGGCTTACGGCCACCAGAACATTATCGCCAACCCGAATGTCGGCGTATTGTTTGTGATTCCGCAAACCAACGAAACGTTGCGCGTCAACGGCCGTGCAGAATTAACCTCTGATAAGTCTGTATTAGAAAAACTGGCGGCTCGCGGCAAGCCTGCAGTACTGGCTATCCGCATTACCGTAGAGGAGTGTTTCTTTCATTGCGGGAAAGCATTCATACGATCAGAGTTGTGGAACTCTGACGAATGGAAAGGACGTCATCGTGTTTCGTTTGGCGAAATGTACGCACAGCGCAAATCCCTCGACAACTCAGTTGCCGAGGCGATTGATGACTCTATCGACCAGGATTACCGGCTGAATTTATAGTTCTCGTGCTACCCCGCCACCGCCAGCTTATCGGCAAACTTGATGTCATCACGGAACAATGGTGTCAGTGGCCGACCCATGGCATATGAATCCAGCACAAATTCGCGGATCGCCTCGCGTACTGCCCGCGCATCAGCACATTCAGACAGCAGCTCTTTAAGCAAACCAGCTTCGATTTCTGCTTCAAATTGGCTTTCGTATGGTCCGACATCCACACCCTCGCGGGTCTGGAAGTACCAATCACTGCTGCCGGACAGGAACACTCGTTCGGAGCGGAACCAGACTCGAGCCTGTTCGTTGTCACGATTTACTTTCATACGACTACATCCAACTTCTGATGCTCCGCATGGTAGCGCTCTGAGCAGATGTGTCTGTCGAGAGAATGTGGCGTTTGTAAGGATTAAGTGACTGCCTGGACGCCTGTTTACCCCTGACTTTCGCCTAATTTTCAAGCAAGGCGTCGATTCGCAAGCCTAACTTCTCGATATTGGAAGCAAACACAGGCACCACCAGCTGGTCTACACCCAGTGCACTGTAAGCGGCCACAGTTTCCGGAGTCACCGGATGACGGTTGGGTCCAACGATGATGTTGATATCCGCCAGGCTGCGGCCCTCATTGGCCAGTTCTCCTTCCAGATCGGGCAACCGATCTTCCAACCCCTGGGGTGAAAGGTCATAGCCGTACCAGCCATCGCCCTGCCGGGCAACGCGTCGCAGCGCGGCTGCACTTTCACCACCAAAATAAATCGGCGGATGCGGTTTCTGCACAGGTTTAGGGTTGAAATGACACGCGGTCAGAGTCTGGGTTGCACCGTTGAATTCAGTCACACCAGGCGCCCACAATGCCTTCATCAGGTCGATATATTCGCTACATAAACGTCCGCGCTGGTGGTAATCAACACCCAGATTATCCATTTCTTCTTTTAACCAGCCAACGCCGACGCCAAAATCAACCCGGCCACCCGACAGAAAATCGACATCAGCAACCATCTTGGCGGTATAGACGGGCTGACGTTGTGGCACCAGGGCAACTCCGGTGCCGAGGCGCACGGTTTTGGTATGTGCGGCGATGTAGGTCAGCGCGGTAAAAGGGTCCAGCAGGCCTTCGGGATCTCCTGGCATGCGGCCACTTTCACTGTAAGGATACGTTGAGGCGTAATCTGGAAAGAACAACACATGTTCGGGCATCCAGATACCATGCACGCCTTTGGCTTCGGCCAGTTGCGCCGCATCGCGGATAAATTCCACCGGCGTATGTGAACTGAAAGCCATGGCTACACTTAATTTCATAAATCTCCTCCTAACTCGTTACAATGGCACTTTTTCGGCGAGCGCATCTTGTCAGCAACATCCAACAGCAACGCGGCAGCAACCAATGCAATAGTGTCAGACGATGCCGAACGCCTGATTCTGGTCGATGCACAGGACGAGCCTGTCGGCTACCTGAGCAAAGCCGCCTGTCATGATGGAGACGGTATCTTACACCGCGCTTTTTCCCTGTTTATATTTAATTCAAAAGGCCAGCTTTTGATTCAGCAACGGGCAGCGGGCAAACGTCTGTGGCCGGGTTTCTGGTCAAATTCCTGCTGTTCACACCCGCGTGAAGGGGAAACCATGGACGTCGCGGTAGTGCGGCGCTGTGAACAGGAACTGGGCTTCAGCACGCCACTGAACTATCTGTATAAGTTTACCTATCAGGCAAATTTTCAGGATCTCGGCAGCGAGCACGAATTATGTTCCGTGTATGTGGGGCGGTTCGATGGCGAACCAAACCCGAACAGTACCGAAATAGACGCCTGGCGCTGGGTCGACCCGGGTGAACTGGACACCGTGCTGGCAGACCCTTCCGAGCCGTTTACACCCTGGTTCAGGTTGGAATGGACACGCCTGAACGAAGAGTTTGCCGATGCTCTTCCGGCACGTTCATGACCTGCGCGCAACACACCTCTGGCTGCTCGATATTCGCGTGCAGCGCAGTTAGAATGCGCATCGCAGCCTTTGCAGCGTTTGTTCTGCTCAACCCCCTTAGGAGAATGCATGGCGCGTTCCAATAGCAACAGCTCCAGTAATACTGGTGGTATCGGCATCAGCGGTTTTGCCAGCTATCTGCCTCCACATCGCGTGCAGCTGGCCCAGTGGTGCCAGTGGACGGGTGATCAATTTGAGAAAATCCGCAATGTTGTTGGCAACAGCTTCCGCATGCGCGGCGCCAACGAAAACGCATACACCATGGCTGCAACAGCTGTATTGCGACTCATCAAGCAATATGACATCAACGCCAATCAGATCGGTTTTCTTGGTCTTGGCACAGAATCCAGCACCGACAATTCCGCTGGCGCCATTATCGTTAAAGGCATGGTGAACCAGGCTCTGCGCGACATGGGGCAAGCGCCCATCAGCCGAGCCTGCGAAGTTCCGGAATTCAAACACGCTTGCCTGGGTGGCGTATACGCCATGAAAGCAGCGACGCGCTATCTGGCCACCGACGGCCGCGACCGCATTGCCATTGTGGTCTGTTCAGACATCGCCGAATACGAGCGCGCGTCCAGTGGCGAGCCCACTCAGGGCGCAGGCGCGGTAGCCATGCTTATTGAACCAGAAGCCAAGCTGTTGAGTGTGGATCTGGAAACCAGCGGCAGCGCTTCAGCCTATCGAGGCCCGGATTTCCGCAAACCTTTTGTACGTTTTATGGGTCAGAGCCAGGGCCCTTACCTGCAGCCGCGGGATTTTCCGGTATTTAATGGCAAGTATTCTACAACCTGTTATATCGACGAAGTGCTGGCTGCCGCGCGTGACCTGTTTGGCAGGGTTAAAGAAAAACCGAGCGCTTTCATGCGTGGCATGGTGGCCAGTTTTCTGCACCGGCCTTATCAGCGTATGGCAGAGACCGGTCTTGCATTCACATTCCTGTTAGCCCTCGCGCTTGGCGACGCAGAAGACCATCAGGAATTATTACACTACGCCCACGGTGCTGATGTTGATCCAGACCAGTTAATCAGCGAACTGACCACAGAAACGGATGTTTACCGCTTAGTCGAAGAAGGTAATATCAGCGAAGAGCTTTTCCCCATATCCAGCAAAACGGCGAAACACTTCCGCACCACAGATCGATTTGGTGAGCTGATGACAGCCCTGGGCGAGCAGGAAATGAAAGAAGTCGGCAACCTGTACACGGCCTCATTACCCGCATGGATGGCAGCCGGCATGGAACATGCGTTACGCAACGGTATGGATGTGACAGGCAAAAGCATATTGACCATTGGTTATGGCAGCGGCGATGCCGCTGAGATCATTCCCATGACTTTTGTCGAAGGCTGGCAAGAGGCCGCAGAAAAGATTGGCTTTGCAGACAGTCTGGCAGATGCTAACGACCTTATTGAGTCAGACTATATCAGGCTGCACGATGCGGATCAGGTTGCACTTACTACCGAGGTCAGCGGCGTATTCCATATTGATCACGTTGGTCAGGGCAATACCAGCCACGACAACCGCGGCATTGAGTATTACAAACTGACCAGTTGAATCAGCGCGGATCCCGAGCCATGGATTTTGGCTTCGGCGCCGACACAGAGGCAGTCGCCTGGGTGAACTGGTCAAACCAGCTATCCGCATCCACCTGCAGGCGAGCACGCATGCCTTTTTTAATCTGCGCAAGCCCACCTTCCGGGAAGGTCGCCATGCGCTCACACAATGCTTTACTCGCAGTCAGCACCTGATCGTCAGCCACACTCTGTTGCGCAAAACCAAGCTCAACCAGACGCGGCCCCGCCTGTCGGTCGCCAACAAGCACCAACTCCGCCATCGCCGCTTCGCTGTGGCGCAGACTCAGCCAGGCCAGGTTGTAGGGGGCGGCCATGCCAATCTGCGCCTCACCCACCTGCAGGAACGACGTCTCGCCCACAACCAGCAAATCACAAGCGATCGCCAACGCAGCACCGCCATTAATCGCATAACGCTCCAGCGCACCAACAATAGGCTTACGGCAGTTAAACAGGCTTCGATGTGCACCCCGCCAGATCTGCTGGAACTCAGCAACCCAGGCAGGCGGCGGCTCTTCATTAAACGACTTGAGATCCAGACCGGAACAGAATGCGCCACCCGCGCCACGCAGCAGAATGACGCGCACATCGTCGCGCTCATCCAATTCCGTAAGGCGTGCAGCCAGAGCCAGTCCAAGCGGACCATTGATGGCATTTTTACGTTCTGGCCGATTCAACACCACCTCAGCCCAGCCTTCGTGAATAATTGATTCCACTGCCTCTCGCTCTGTCTCTTGCACCGCCATCATCCCTCCTAAATCAACAACCAGATCCCACTCACCACCAGGATCATCCCAAGCACTTCGCGTCGATGCAAACGCTCACCTAACAGCCAGATCGACGTGAACACCGTAAACAGCAGTTCAATCTGGCCAACTGCGCGCACGACGCCGGCATTCTGCAGCGTCATGGCAGTGAACCAGCCAGCCGAAGCGACCATACCAATAACCCCTACCCACAACGCCACCCGCCAGGCAGATAAAGCTTTGCTGATCTGACCAGGCTCGCGCAGGCGCAGATAAGTACCCATAATCAGCGTCTGCAAAGTCAGCGCCACCAACAGGGTAAGTCCTGCTCGCTGCAGCACTGTGCCCGCATCCAACGAAAGGCTTGCGCCGCGGAAACCAATCGCAGAAATCGCAAATCCAGCGCCGGCCGCCAGACCAAGCCACATGGCCCTGTTGGGTTTCAGCAGATCCGCCAGACCCACCCGCCCGGACAACAACACCACACCCGCCAGGCTTAAGCAGATACCGGCAACAACCCACAGACTAACGGTGTCGCTGAGTATAACCAGCCCGAACAATGCCGCCTGTGCAGCTTCTGTTTTTGAATAGGCTGTGCCTACGGCAAAATTGCCGGTGGTAAACGACTGCAGCAGACAGGCAGTTGCGACAATCTGTGCCACCGCACCGGTCAGCACGTACAACCAGAACTCGGGATTCAACCCTTCAAATTGTCCCTGCCAGAGCCACAGTCCATACATCCAGGCAAACGGCAGGGCATAGAGAAAACGAACATAAGCCGCGCCATTCACAGACAACGCACCGGTTAACCGTTTCTGCAGCAGAGAACGCACATTCTGCAGAAACGCAGCGACTAAAGAGATGGCCAGCCACAACTCCATCAGGCTGCGGCCAATGCCTTGACCCTTTCAGGTCGACGTATCAGGTAAAAGAAACGCCCAAGCAGGGC
>CBDUMB010000178.1:0-6819 GCA_965368205.1 uncultured Pseudomonadaceae bacterium
GGGGAGATTTTCTGTTAACGCTTCCGCAACCCCTGGTTGTGTTTGGTGCCATGTTGTTGGTGGCAACCGCTTATGTCACGGGCTGGACAGAAGCAGATCAGCTCACTTCAATTCTTCTGTTCTGTCCAATTCCCATGTTGCTGATTGCGGAACGATTCGCTCCCAAGCGAGGAGATTGGCTGCTGAATTGGAAAGAATTTGCGGAAGACGTCTTCTGGGTGGGCTGTGTTTACATCATCTGGGCACCACTTTATGGCGACTTTTATGACACTCCGATATCTGATGCCTTTGTCTGGTTGCGTGAAGCCAGCTTTGTGCCCTTTTCTCTGGAGGCAACCACCACGCTCGGTCTTATGGCCGCGGCGCTCGCAGGTATATTTGTTTCCGAATTTATTTACTACTGGTTGCACCGCCTGCAGCATCGCGTGATGTTTTTCTGGCGTATGCATGCAACCCATCATCACATCACGAAAATGAGCGCGGCACGCGCTGATCGAACGCATCCGCTGGAATTCCTCGCTCTCAATCTGGGGCCAGCAATGACCCTTGCCTTCCTCGGTGCCAGTGATGCAGTGGTTGCGGTTGCCCTGACATTCCGGATTTTTTCTGCCTATACCAATCATGCTAACCTGCCGTTGCGCTCAGGTTTTTACGGATTGATCTTCACTACACCTGAATGGCATCAATTACATCACTCCAAAGTGCGCTCAGAAAGCGATACCAATTTCGGCTGTTCAGTTATTCTGTGGGATCGGCTGTTTGGCACGTTCTCCGGAAAAACGGAGCTTGAAGCCATTGGTAACGGCACCGGTAAGGCGCTATCTATATATATGCAACTGACCATGCCGTTCCGTTCTAACGAAACGCTTCGCAACTTATGAGCAATGTAGTGAAGTTTGCAGTTAACGGGACCCTGATGCGGGGGCTGGAGCTTAACCCTAATCTGCTGGAGGTGGGCGCGAAGTTTCTGCGCGAGTCTGCAACTGAACCTGCGTATCGCATCTGGTCGATTGGTGATGTCCATCCCGCAATGCAGCGGGTTGCCTCCGGGGGTGTGTCTGTTGCGCTCGAAGTATGGGAGGTGCCTGCTGCGGGTTTGGCCCAGGTGCTTCTGCAGGAACCACCGGGTTTGTGTGTTGGCAAGGTCCAGCTCATTGATGGCGATGAAGTGCTGGGTGTTCTGGGTGAAGCGATCCTGTGCAATGGTCAGCGAGAGATCACTTCATATGGCGGTTGGAGATCTTACTGCGAGGCCCCGGAAAATAACCGTTAGGCTGGTTTAATACCGCTGACTCGCGTCAGCGTATCCGGTATGAACTCTTCAACCTTGATATCGGTAAAGCCGGCCGCAGAAAAGTAGTCTGAACAATCTGAAACCGAGTGTGCCAGGCCGGTGGAGTGACTGACGGCTTCAGACAACCCCCAAAGTGCAGGGGCAATCGGTCCGCTCCCGTCGGCATCCAGCATTTCTCCGATCAGATGGAATTCACCACCGGGCAGCAGGGCGTCGTAAACCCGTTGTACAACATCGGCGATGATTGGTCGGCTGTATTGGGGCAGATTGGATGCCATGATTGCCACGTCTGCGTCTTGCGGCAGTGGGTCGCTGGTAAAGTCGCAGGCCGTTGCGATCACATCTTGATCGACACCGTTCTCCTGCAAATACTCCCGTGTGACAACAACAACCGGCGGTAGGTCCAGCACCTCGGCTTTCAAGCCCGGGTGCTGCTGTGCACCCACTATGCAGTAGCAGCCTGAGCCGCCGCCAAGGTCCATGATTTTTTTGCGCCCACTCAAGTCGACCTGTCGATGGAATCGACGTGCCGCGCCCATGCCGATGGAATAGGTAGCTTCGTGGTATTCGCGTGCGCGCTCAACGGTAAACGTATCATCGTACATGCCGAGCACACGTTGATCCGCCGCTCGCACCTGAAGGTGTTCAGTAAGATGCCCCCAGGCTTCCCAGCGCGGTTTGCCAAATAACATCCAGGGACCCGCGTAAGTCGGTTTCCCTTCAACCAGAAAGCGATCGACATCCTCGGTGTTGCTGAACTGTTCACCGTTTCGAATGATCAGTTCCATTGCAGTCAGAACGGTGAGTAATCGTTCTGCGTTGACAGGTTCAATCTTTAAAGCGGCAGCGGCGGATTCGATGGTAGTGCTGCCGTTGGCAATGGCGGTAAACACGCCAAGTTCTACGGCACTCATTAACGCGGCTGACTCCCAGAAACCTTTGGCAATCCTCTGCAGGCGAACGGTATCCGGGCGCTTGGTGTTGTCTGACATTGTCTGTGTGTCCTGGGCTGCAAGTTTAGACATAGGCTACCACTTTATTGTGCTTTGCCCGAGTATGTAGGCCTAATCATCAAGGGAGGAAACGCGTGAGTTATCAATCTGGATTCAGAGCAGGGCTTTTCCAGGGACAGACAATATTTGTACCCGGTGGGGGAGGCGGTCTGGGTCGCTGTATAGCCCATGAACTTGCCAGTCTTGGCGCAAATCTGGTGCTGGCGGGTAGAACCATGGAGAAGCTTGAACGTACCAGGGCTGAGATTGTTGCTGATGGTGGTGTCGTTCTGGGTTGCCATGCTGTCGAACTGCGTGATGAATCCGCAGTGATCGATCTGGTCAGCAGCGTGATCCAACAGCACGGACCAGTTGATGGCTTGGTGAATGCCGCGGGCGGGCAGTTCCCGGCACGCCTGGAAGACATGAGCCTGAATGCATGGAACGCGGTGCTGCACAATAATCTGACCAGCTATTTTCTGGTGGCCCGGGAAGTTTATAAGCAGTGTATGAGCGAACGTGGCGGCAGTATTGTCAATATTGGTGCGGACTATGAGTCGGGTATGCCGGGTATGGGGCACAATGGTGCTGCTCGGGCGGGACTGTCGAACTTCACGTTTACCGCAGCAACAGAATGGGGGCGATCCGGGGTAAGGGTGAATTGTGTCATTCCGGGATTTATTGCCACGACTGGTCTGGACCGGTATCCCGAAGAAGACTGGGATGCGCTGGTTGGCATTGATCGTAGAATTCCGCTGGCCCGACATGGCACGGCAGCGGAAATCTCAGCGATGGTTGTGTTTCTCCTGTCAGAGATGGCTGCGTATGTAACCGGCGCTGACTTCAGAGTAGACGGTGGTATTCACAACGGCGCGGGTAGTTTTGTGTTTCAGCCCGGTGAAGCGCGCAATATAAAAACTTTCAACGGTTTTCACCGGGATGAGCCACCTAAGCTTCTGCAGCGCTAGCGTTGCCGCCCGGCGCGAACTCGAATTTGTCAGTCCAGGTGGTTGGGTAGTCGACCAGGGTGCCGCCCTCTGTCACGCTGTCGAGCATACCCAGTGCGGTGCGCAATATGTCCAGCTGCATGTTGGTATCACCGGGCCGACCAAAATTATTGCCCATCGGATGATTGACGAATAAGGCTCGTGGCGGTTTTACCAGGGCAGTAAGGTCTCTGCCGGTAGCGATGTAGACCGTTGCAATACCCTGTTCTTCGAGCGTGCGGCAAACCAGACCCACGGTCTGGTGATCAAGTGGTCAGCTCGGCGCGGCAATCAGCACGTCGACATTGTCTTCCCGTAGAGCAGCGGCAAATGCCGGGGCCGATTCTTCCATGACTTTGCTGCGGTTGTAGATACGACCCATGAATCCGCTCCAGAGGCGCTCGGAGACCTGGCCTATCTCACCGTTAGCAGCCAGTTCGCGCAGCCGCTCGATTGGAAAAATGCAGTTGATGTCTTGTTCAGCATCACGATGGTCGTAGTAGCTGTCGTGGATCTGAAAGTCATCAGCTGGTGCATGTTGATCAATCGCATCCAGACGATGATCGTTGCGTGCATCCGGGTTGAAGGCTGGCATGGCACATTGTGAAACGCCGCCTGAGGTGAGCAGGCTGACGGTACAATTTTGCAAGGATTTGTTGAGTCGGTGCAGGGGTGCAGACTCATTGACAGTCCAGCGGTAAGGTGGATTGCCCATGGATCGATAATGGTTATTCAGAGCATCTACATATTTGATGGCTTGCACTGTTGGTCTCCCCAGGTGTTGCGTGTGAGCGTCCGTCATTTTTTCTGACCCGCCCAAAGATTACTACTTTTTATTGAAACGGTCGCTGGCTTCACGGGCATCTTTGGTTGCTGCGCTGAGCTGGCTCTGGTCTGCATCGGCGTAACTGGCAATGCGATTGAGCGCAGTCGTCGTGGAGTTGACCGCTTCCTTGATCATACTGGCTGCTACCGGTGGAATTTCTGCAACCCGACGCGCAAGTTCCATGGCCACATCTGCCGCTTCTCCGTCAGCCGCGATTTCTTCAATAAGCCCCCAGTTAAGCGCGGTTTGTGCATCCATACGCTCGCACAACAGGCATATGCGCTTGGCACGGGCTGGCCCAACAAGGTTTATCAGTCGAGGCAGCGCCCCCCACTGTAGATTCAGACCGATTTTAGCCTCGGGTACGTAGAGGTAGGCACTTTTTCCCATCACCCGCCAGTCGCATGCCAGCGGTAAAGCCACACCGGCACCGACTGCAAGTCGTTCCATAGCCGCGATGGTGATCTGTGGCATGGACTCCCAGGCGTCGCACAACCTGCCGCCGCGATAGAATATCTGCCGCCTTTCCAGGTCGGACAGGTTTGGGTCATTGCGGGAAGCCAGGTCTTCCAGATCAGCGCCGGCCGAGAAGTAATCGGTTGAGCCGGTGAGTACAACGGCTCTGGTGTCCAGGTCATCGTGGAACGACCTGGCAACGTCGGTGAGCTCAAGAATAAGCTGGCTGTCAAAAGCGTTCAGATTCTTTTTGCGATCAAATCGTACGAGTGCAAGTGGACCGTTTCGTTCGATGGTGACATAACGCTCTGGCATGGTCTGGTTCCCCTGTTTTCAGAACCTCTCAGGGTAACGCCTGTGGGCAGGATTCTGCAAAAGGCGGTGTTACCGAAAATTTTCTGTTAACCCTTCTCATTGGCCAGCGCATACGCCAGGATTCGTTTTCAACGAAAATCGAGTCGATCCTAAATGAGAATACTTTTCTGCCTGCTGTTGTGCGGCTCGCCCGTATGGAGTGCATTTGCAGAGCCCGTCGAAGTGGGTCTGGTGCTCAGCGGCGGCGGCACCAAAGGTGGTGCGCATATTGGCGTCATCAGAGCACTTGAAGAACACAACGTTAAAGTCAGCTACGTAGTGGGCACCAGTGTTGGCGCCATCATTGGCGCCATGTATGCAACCGGTTTGACAGCTGATGAGATCGAAGCTGCCATTGCCGCGATTGACTGGGATGATGTGCTGAGGGACGAACCGGCACGCGGTAGTGTGCCGATAGAGATGAAGCGCGATGACTTTGATTTCCTCGTACAGGCGAGGATGGGTTTTTCGAACGGGCAGCTGAAGTTACCTCTCGGTGTTACACAAGGGCAGAAAGTCACCCAGCTGTTGAGGCGGCTGCTGCAGCGAAGTGAAGGAGTAATCGATTTTGATCAGCTTGAGATTCCTTTTCGAGCGGTTGCGACATCACTGACCAGTGGTGAAGCGGTTGTCATGGCACACGGTGATCTTGCCTTGAGTGTAAGGGCCAGTATGTCTCTGCCGGGTGTCTTTGCACCCGTCGAGGTAGGTGGCCACTATCTGGTAGATGGGGGCATTGCTGCCAATCTGCCTATTGATGTGGCCCGACAGATGGGCGCCGACCGCGTCATTGCAGTTGATATCACCTCGCCTCTGCTCAGGCGAAAGGATATTGATTCTGTATTAAGTGTGACCCAACAGATTGTTAATATGATCACGCGCCGCAATGCCGACGAGCAGATTGCAACGCTTGCGCCCACAGATATTATGATCCGGCCTGACGTGCAGGAGATCGACACTCTCGACTTTGCGAATGTCCTCGATGCGATGGCGCCCGGCTATGAGGCAAGCCAGTCAGTTTCGGATGAACTGCAGAAGCTTGCAGCCTTAACTGTTCAGATCCAGCGTGAGCCACAGACTTTATCAACTGCACCGGCGGCTCGCCCGATGATTGAATTTGTTGACGTCGCGGATAATTCAGGGCTCGGCGCAGACGTTGTGCAGGCCAGGTTGGGTATCGAAGTGCCGGAACCCTATGATCGAAGGGTACTGGATCAGCGTATTTCGCGCCTCTACGGTTCCGGTTTGTACCAAAGTATTGATTACGCTCTGATCGAGCGTGACGGTAAAAAAGGCCTGGCGATTGATGCGCAGGCGAAAGCCTGGGGGCCAGACTATCTTCAATTTGGCCTGCAGCTGGAAGAAGACTTTTCCTCAGACGCAAATTTTAATATTGGCGTCGCCTATCTGAAGACAGGACTGAATGCACTGGGCGCTCAATGGCGTACGCGCCTGAATCTTGGGGCTCAACAGGGTATCAGCTCGCAATGGTCGCAGCCGTGGACGCCTGATGGCCGATTGTTCTCCCGGTTTGAGGCGAGCTACGAGCGCAATAATATCCGGTTGTATGTTGACGATGATGACCCTGTCGGTGAACTGCGCGTGCAGGAATCAGGCGTCACGGCTTCCATCGGCCGGCAACTTGGCAGCGCATCTGAAGTTGAGCTGGCCTGGCAACGGTTGTGGGGTACTGCGAGTGAATTTGTTGGTTTTTTTGATATCCCCACCGAGAAATTTGATATTGGTGAGTTCTCTCTTACGTATCGTCACGATACCCTCAATCGGACTAATCGGCCGTCGGATGGTTCTCTGATTCGGATTACCGCGCTTGAATCAGGTGGTGTGACTGGCGGCGAGAACTACCAACAGGTTCATGCAGCGGCGATTAAGGCATTTAAGATCGGCAGCGGG
>CBDUMB010000179.1:0-6685 GCA_965368205.1 uncultured Pseudomonadaceae bacterium
CGTTCTTCTGTTTTGTATCCGCACCGGCATTTTTTAGCACAATAGCCGCAGCAACGGCTTCCCGCGCCACTGCACGATGTAAAACAAGATTGTTGTGTTTGTCCCGGGCGTTCGGGTTTGCGCCCGCATCGATAAGGGCGGTGTAGAGTGAGGTGCTGCCATTGCAATCAATGGCGCGGAACAGCCAGTTCTGCTCAAACGAGCCGCTGCTTGCGAGCGCAGTTGTAATTGCGGTTTCATCGCAACTACTCAAGGCATCATCTACGGATAAAGTGGGCGCCGCAACTGAGTCAGCTATACGGGACATGGCCTGGTGGGCTTTTGGATGACCCAGATCCATTGCCTTTTGATAGGTGGCCCGGGCTCTGGCCAGGTCTTGAGGTACGCCGTCGCCGCGTTCAAAGTGCTTTGCAAGTTGGTAAGTGGCTTGCACATGGCCTGCATCAGAGGCCTGTTTGAACAGCTGAAACGCTGAATCTTTGGCGGGTGGTCTAAGCAATTCCTGTTGGTAGATCTGTGCCAGCTGATAGACGTTTTGCGGGTCTTCGCTGTTATTCTGCAGTATCTGCGCCGCGCGCTCGTAGTCTCCTAATCTGAGCATCTGTTTGACGTCTGCAGACGTATCGGCGTGGCCAGCTGAAGCCCAGGTCAGGATCAGCGCCATGACAAGCCCCGTGATGGAACCGCTGCCTCGTCTTTGTTCAAGCGGTACCAAATTTAGTCTCCACGGTAATGCCAACTTCTTTCAGGAAACCCGTGGGCAGAATGCCGCCCACGCAGATGATGACGGCATCATTGCCGATAGATTCGGTGACCGCCTTGCCATCGTGTTCGTAGCTCAAGGTAAGGTTGTCTTGTGCTATCTCAGTCACCTGACTGTTCAGTTCAACACGTACGGTGTTGTCGTTCACGAGCCGCTCAACGTTTTCACGATTCTTGCGTTTGGCACGGGAGAATGCGCCGGAACGATACGACAAGAGCACCTGACTGCCAGGCTCTGCAGCTATCGCGCAAGCGGCCTCAAGGGCGCTGTCACCGCCGCCAACAACACAAACACGTTTACCCGCATACTCGGCCGGATCAATCATGCTGTAGGTGACCTTAGGCAGCTCTTCGCCAGGTACGTCCAGCTTACGGGGCGAACCACGACGCCCCAGTGCCAGTAAAACCGAGGCTACTCGGTAGCTGTTCTTAGTGGTGGTGACCAGAAAACCGTTGTCCAGCGTTTCAATGTTTTCCAGTTTCTCTGAATAGTGAATATTGATACCCGTCTGCTCTTCAACTTTGTGCCAGAAATTAATCAGGTCTTCTTTCTGAGTCTCCCGGAAGCGCATTTGTCCATACAACGGTAATTCTACAGGGGCGGTCATGACCAGCTTGCCGCGGGGAAAGTTCGCTACCGTGCCGCCTAAAGCGTCCTGTTCAACGGTGACATACTTTAAACCCTTTTCGTGGGCGGCCAGGGTTGCGGCAAAACCTGCCGGGCCAGCGCCGATGATCGCGACATCCAGGCCGCCTTCAAGCTTTCGCTTGCGCGCGGTCAGGTATTCCAGCGCCTGACGGCCTTGTTCCACGGCATTGCGAATGAGTCCCATTCCACCCAGCTCGCCTGCAATGTAGATGCCGGGAATGTTTGTTTCAAATTCCGGTGAAATGTTGGGGATATCCACGCCGCGTTCACTGGTGCCGAACACCAGCGATATTGCGCCGACCGGGCAGGCGGTTTTACACGCGCCATGGCCAATGCAATCGGTGGGTGATATCAGGTTGGCTTTGCCTTTGATCACACCCAGAACGTCATGTGCGGGGAATTCCGGGCAGGCATGTACGCAGGCCTCGCAACCTATGCACAGCGCCTTATCGACGACGGGGTGCAGTGAAGGCGGTGACGTCATGCCGGTTTCAACGGCCTCTTGGAACACAGCGCGATTTTTCTGCTGCTTGCGTTTGTGTTTTGACAGGTACAGCGCGTAAACAATCAGCGCAGGCGCCAGGTAGTAGCTCAATGTGATGAATTGTTCAGACATAAAATCCAGGGGGGTGAATTGCAGCACGCTCAGGCAAGGGATTATCCTCCCTAAAATACATTCATGTGCGAATTGCTTCTCAATTACGTGGTGGCCTCGTTAGCTATACTGAACAGGTCAATCGAAAGGCTCTGATCATTAATCCCAACAACATTTCTGATTCTGTTTCACAGAACTTACTTGCGCTGCTTGGATACTGTCTTGTCGCCGTGCTGATTATTTTAGGTTGGCTCAATGCTGACCTTGATCTGATCCGTGCGCAGGAAGGGCTGGGCTATTGGCTGGGTATTATTGGCAGCGTGGCGATGCTGCTGCTGCTGTTCTATCCGGCGCGTAAACGTGCCAAGTCCATGCGTAACGCCGGCCCGGTACGCTACTGGTTTAAGCTGCACATGATTCTGGGCATCGTCGGACCATTGCTGATCATCTTTCACAGCAACTTTGAGCTGGGTTCGCTGAACAGCCGGGTTGCGCTGTTCTGTATGATCATTGTGGCGTCCAGTGGCATTGTTGGCCGCTATTTCTACTCCAAGCTGCATTACGGACTTTATGGACGCCGTGCTTCCCTGGTGAACCTGCGTGCTGATCTATCGGAGTTGAGAGGCAGCGGAACAGGCATTGCCAAGCTGGTGCCATCGATCAATGAAGAGCTGAATCAGTGGGAAGACAGCATTCTGCAACAAGAGCAGAATTTCTTCAGTGCTTTCTGGGTAGCGACTACTGTCGCTGTGACATCAAGGCTTAAGTATCGACAGCTCAAGGCTCAAGCCATGGCGGTGCTTGAATCAGCCTCAAATGAGTCGTTGGTTGTTGGTGAACATCAGCATCGTCTGCAACAGAATCTGAAAAACTATTTGCGTACGAGAACACTGCTGTTAAGGAAGTTTGCGCAATACCGCGCCTTTGAAAGCCTGTTCTCACTGTGGCATATAGTGCACTATCCTCTTTTCCTGCTTCTAGTGCTTGCAGCGATCGTTCACGTTGTCGCTGTACACATGTACTAAAAAATGGCGTTTGTATGATACAGCGGCTTAGTTTTGCCAGTACCTGTTAAGCCATTACCCTTTTTACGTTGGGCCGCAGTGCTGATGCTGCTGCACATGCATCCGGCAATGGGTGCCAGTTTTGAATCGTTGATCAGTCCGGGACCCTTGACCGAGCTGCATGCAGAGTTCGAAAGTGAGTGTGAGTCCTGCCACGAGAACTTTGATCAAAGCAGGCAATCTGCATTGTGTCTTGATTGTCATGAAGACATTGCCGCGGATATAACCCGCCAGGAACAGTTTCATGGCAGAAATCCTGCTGTTGATGAGCTGGCCTGTCGCAGCTGTCATACGGATCATCAAGGCCGTGATAAAGACATCACCGGACTGATTCCAGAAACGTTTGATCACAGTCTGACCGAGTTTGAACTTGTAGATGCGCATGCAAACGCCGCCTGCGGCAGTTGCCACACACCTGACGAGCCCTTCAGGGGAACCGCCGACGAGTGTATTGACTGTCATCGCGAGGATGACCGGCATGACGGCGGTTTAGGCGAAACCTGCGCAGATTGCCACACCCCTGCCGGATGGTCTGAGGTCACTTTTGAACACGATACTGCGACAGATTTTGTCCTGGTAGGCGAGCATAAAGACCAGTCCTGCAGCAGTTGCCATGTGGATAACCATTTTGAAGATACACCCGATGGCTGCGTTGATTGTCACAAGCTTGATGATGTTCATAACGGCACCCGGGGTAGCGAATGTGAGCAGTGCCATACGCCTGCCGATTGGCAAACCAGTGAATTTGATCACGCTCAGGAAACAGACTTTGAGCTGGTGGGGGCGCACAGCAAATTAGAGTGCGCCAGCTGTCACTTAACTGCGATGTCTTTACCCGAGCCACCCACCACCTGCGTAGGGTGCCACAGCGCGGATGATGTACATCAGGGCAAACGGGGTGCGGAGTGTGGAGAGTGTCATACCTCCAACGCCTGGAAAGTCGATTTTGATCACGCTGACGAAACCGGGTTTGCCCTGCTCGGCAGCCATATGGAATTGACGTGTGATGCCTGCCATACCGAAAGCCTGGAAGCGCCTCTATCCACCAGTTGCGAAGGATGTCATACCGAGGATGACCCACACGAAGAAAGCCTGGGAGCCTGTGATAGCTGCCACTCTGTAAAGGCCTGGCGGGAAGACATTCGCTTCGATCATGAATTCACCAGCTTTCCGCTGGTCGGCCTGCATCAGCTTGCAAGTTGTGACCAGTGTCATGACTCACAGGTGTTCAATACCGCCACTCAGGCCTGCGCAGGTTGCCATCTGGATGACGATAAACATGAAGGGAGCTTCGGTGAAAGCTGCAGCGACTGTCATACCCCTGGCGGCTGGGAGTTATGGCAGTTTGATCATGACAATCAGACCGCCTTTGTGCTCTCTGGTTCGCACTCTGATCTGCTCTGCGCCTCGTGCCACAACCCGGATCTGGGGCTTGCGGAAAACACCTCAACGGACTGTGTCAGCTGTCACCTGGCGGATGATATCCACGCGGGGCAATTTGGTAATGACTGCCAGCGCTGCCATTCAACGGAAAGTTTTGATGATACTGCGAGGATCCGCTGATGAGATCTAACAAGCATCTATCGGCGGTTCTTGTGCTGGTGTCGTTGCTGTTCTCTGCGAGCTATGTGGCTGCAGCGACAGAGGCTTATGATCATTTCCAGCATGGTTTCGATCTAGATGGCGCACATCAGTTTGTAGATTGTGCGTCGTGCCACCAGGCGGGCCGCTTTCAGGGCACGCCGCGGGAGTGTCAGGCCTGTCACGATGGCAGCGGGGTGCTGGCCGATACCGGACTCACTCCTACCCACATGCCAACAACAGAGTTCTGTGAAAGTTGCCATATCACCGCAGACTGGACCGCCATTGTTGAAGTGGATCATGCTGAAGTGGTTGGCAATTGTCTGGGTTGTCACAACGGTGGGTATGCGGAGGGTTTACCTCCAGGGCATATGCAAACTACCGCCGAATGCGATACCTGCCACAATGATATTGTCTGGACGCCGGTTGAGTTTGACCATGGCAATATTACCCAGGGCTGTGTCAGCTGCCATAACGGCGTTGATGCTACGGGCAAAAATGCCAACCATATGATAACAACCGACATATGCGAGGACTGTCACTCTGTAAATTTCTGGGACCCCGCAGTGACGGTAGATCACACCCAGGTGATTGGCAGCTGCGTCAGCTGTCATAACGGAGGCTTTGCTGAAGGCAAAAACCCACAACATATTCCAAGCAGTGACTCATGTGATGATTGCCATACAACCGATGCATGGGTGCCGGCAGTGTTTGATCATGCAGGCGTTGCGGCGGGTACCTGCTCCCAGTGTCATGATGGAATGACGGCAACCGGTAAGTCAGCAGGCCACATTCAAACCAATGCGGAATGTGACGATTGTCATTCAACCCTGGCCTGGCTGCCCGCACAATTTGACCATGCCAGCGTTGCGCCGGGCACGTGCAGCCAATGTCACGATGGTGTGACAGCAACCGGGCAGAACCCTGGCCATTTCATCACGACGGCGGAGTGTGACGACTGCCATACCAGAGATTTCTGGGTGCCGGACACCTTTGCGCACACAACCCTGACTTTTGAGCCGCTGGATCATCGAGATAATCTGGCCTGTACGGATTGTCACACGGGTAACTCGGAAACGGTTAACTGGCCGGCGCCCGCCTATCAACCGGATTGTGCAGGCTGTCATTTCAACGACTATGAGCCGGGTGAAGACGATCACAACGGCATTGATCAGGACCGGGATTGTTCCGGCAGCGGTTGCCATGACGTGAGCGATAGCGAATGGTGACGCATCGGCTGAACGTTAATCTGTTTGTTTTTCTGATGATCCTGATCAGCAGCTGGGTGACGTCATCTGCTCATGCGGCAAACTGGCTGACCGGTATAAGTGAAGCCTCCCAGTCGCAGGATATTGTGGACGTCTCAGCTCGATTTGGTGTGCCCCTGGTTCTGACCAGCGAATTTGTACAGATCAGCGATGGTGTTTTTCAGGCAAGCGCAGATGTTGCTGTCGAAGTCACGGATCAGGGCTGGCAATTTATCGAGTTGGAATTTGAAGAGGATGGCAGGGTCATCCAGCAGGTAAAACTTGAAGGCTCAAGAAAGGCCGGTGTGCAGATCACACTTAACGCCCAGCCAGGCTATACCGTTGAGACTAAACCGCAGCTCAACACAATGGGTGTGAGGCTGTCTTTCATACCAGATCGAGTGTTGTCGCGATTCGCACAGCAAAACAGTCGAGCAAGCAAAGACCAATATGTGGTTGAGGTGAGTGTAGATAAGTTACTTACCAGCAGATCTCTGCCAATCGACCTTGTGCGTAACAAGATTATCTACACTGATCCTGTGGGTCGCACGAATAAACGAATTGGTTTTTTCGCTACAGAAACCGCAGCGGCTGTTGCGCTGAGACAGGTGCGTGGTTCTTTCCCAAGCGCAAAAATTGTGGCCGTGTCGGCCCAGGAAAACGAGATTGCCAGCGTGCTGCGTTTATTCCCGGGCAGCGATAAACCGGCTGCAGAAGTGAAGCCGCAGATTGCATTAGCGGCACGAGCGGTGACGCCGGATACAATTGTTGAAGACACGCCTGAGTT
>CBDUMB010000180.1:0-6640 GCA_965368205.1 uncultured Pseudomonadaceae bacterium
CACGACCAACAATAATTCACGCCGGCAGCGTCAGCCAGACGTTGCTGTGGTTGGCAATCAAAAGCACCAGGGCGCTGACTACAATCAGTTTGTCTGCCACAGGGTCGAGAAAAGCGCCAAAAGGCGTGGTTTGATTCAGCCGGCGCGCCAGATAGCCATCCAGCCAATCGGTAAACGCTGCCAAACCGAAAAATACCGCGGTGATGATGTAGGTCCACTGCCCGGGCATCAGATAAGTGATCACAAACACGGGCACCAGCAGGATCCGCGCAAGGGTAATAATATTGGGTAGATTCATACCGGCCATGGTCATTGATGCAGCGTGCCGTAAACAATTTCCGCTAGTGTACGGTTTATACCCGGGACTTTTGCAATTTCTTCCATACTGGCACCTTTCAGACCACGCATACTGCCAAAATGAGTTAACAGGGCTTTACGACGCTTGGGACCGACGCCCTCAATGCCGTCCAACTCTGATTGGTTACGATTTTTCTGTCGCCTCTGCCGATGTCCGGTAATCGCAAAGCGATGCGCTTCGTCGCGGATATGCTGTAACAAATGAGCCCCTGGAGAGGCGCCATTGATCCCCACCTCTTCTCCATCCAGGAAATAACGCTCCAACCCTGATTTACGATCCGGGCCTTTGGCAATACCCAGAATCTGCACATTGGATATCTGCAGATTTTCCAACACAGAAACCGCTTTGCCAACCTGCCCGGGACCACCGTCAATGACCAGAATGTCCGGTAATTTACCTTCGCCCTTCTGCAGGCGCGTATAGCGCCGCTGCAAAGCCTGCTCCATCGCTGCGTAGTCATCGCCCGGCGTGATGCCTTCAATGTTAAATCGCCGGTAATCAGACTTGAGGGGGCCATTGGTGTCAAAAACAACACAGGACGCTACGGTTGCTTCTCCCATGGTATGACTGATATCGAAACATTCGAGCCGTTCCGGCATGGCGTCCAGCTGCAGGTGTTCCTGCAGATCTACAAAGCGGGCAAACATATTGCGACGATCGGCGAGATAGCTTTGCACACTCAACTGAGCATTCTCCAACGCCAGCTGCAGCCAGCGCGCACGCTGGCCGCGTGGCGCCTGGATCAGTTCAACCTTGCGTTTAGATTGCTCAGTCAGTGCCTCGCTCAACAGCGCACGGTCGGCACCACGATGAGAGGTCACAATCAGCTTTGGTACGTCTCGATTCTGCGAAGCCAGATAGTACTGTGAGAGGAAAGCTTCGAGGAAGTCGCCATCATCAAGCAGCAACTCATTCTTCGGGTAGTAGGCGCGCTGACCCAACATCCGCCCGTTGCGGATAAACACAACCTGCACACAATAAGTGCCGGCAGCTTGAGCCAGAGCAAACACATCCACATCGCCGGCGTCAGCGTGAACGTATTGAGACTCCTGAACCTTACGCAGGTGTGTAATCTGGTCACGCAGGCGCGCCGCGCGCTCATAATTCAGGTCAGCCGCCGCCTGCTCCATTTTCTGTTTGAACTGCGCCAGCACATCCTGACTTTTGCCGGTTAAAAACAGCACAGCCAGCTCTACATCTTCCTGATAATCCTGTTTTGAGATCAAGCCGACACAAGGCGCGCTGCAGCGCTTGATCTGATGTTGCAGGCAGGGGCGCGAGCGATTCTTGAAATAGGCGTCATCGCAATGACGTAACTGAAACAGTTTCTGCAAAATATTGAGGCTGTCTCGCACCGCATAAGCTGAGGGGAATGGACCAAAATAGCGTCCATTTTTACGCTTTGCGCCACGATGGAACGTCAGGCGGGCAAATTCATGCGTCTCTGCCAGATGGATGTAGGGGTATGACTTGTCGTCTCGCAGCACCACATTGTACGGCGGTCGATCCTGTTTGATCAGACTCTGCTCAAGCAGCAACGCTTCAGTTTCGCTGGTGGTAACCGTCACTTCTATCCGTGCGATTTTAGCCACCATCGCCATGGTTTTTGCCTGCAAACCTGAAGCGCGAAAGTAGCTGGTGACACGGTTTTTCAGATTGCGGGCTTTCCCCACGTACAGAACGCCATCAGCGGCGTCAATCATGCGGTAAACACCAGGCTTCTTAGTCAGGGTTTTGAGGAAAGGTTCGGCGTCAAAAGCGGGTACGGACATAGCGCCGCACTATAACGCCCCAGGCTAAGAGGGGCTAGCCATGACATCATCACGGACCAGGCGACGGACATTCTGCAGCACCTGATCAAACATCATCGGGGTTAAACGACCGGTATTCACGTTGAGTCGGCTGGGGTGAAAACTACTGACCAGCGCGTGGCGGCTACCCAGGGGCACCGTACCATTGTGTTGGAAATTTCCCGCCGGTATCCCCAGCGTTCGACACACCGCACGATGGGCAACGCCACCCAACGCCAGCACAACCCGGGGTTGACGCGCTTGCGGACGCAGAAGTTCTGCCAGCTCCTGAGCCAGAAAAGTGGCACATTGATTAATCTCACTGGCAACCGGAGCATTGCCCGGCGGCAGACACTTAACCACATTGGTCAGCCGCAGGTTGATCAAGCTGGCTTGTTGCGGATCGGCATGGGTGGCAAAACCATTGTGATACAGGCGCTCGAAAAGAAACTCCCCACTGGCATCACCCACAAACGCCTTACCCGTACGGGCAGCACCGTGAAGACCAGGCGCCAGTCCTACCACCAGCACACGACAACGCCGGTCTCCCCAGTTGCCAACCGGGCTGGCGTGATACTCGGGATAGCGGACGACCACTTCAGCGTGGTGTTGTACCAGGCGAGGACAGGCCCTGCAGGCTGACAGTTGCGCGAGCTTCAACCGGAATCCGCCTGAGCTGTTTGCCAACCGGGGGCTAATGCAACCTGTCTTGGTGCTGGCAATGGACCACGATGGGTTGCAGACACCATGCCGTGTTTCACCGCCAGCAGAACCAGCTCAACATCTGAAGAGATTTTCAGTTTCTCGAAGATACGGTAACGATAACTGTTAACCGTTTTGGGTGATAAGTGCAGACTGCCGGAGATCTGACTGACCTTCTGACAGCCAACCACCATCATTGTGATCTGCATTTCACGATGTGACAGAATCGCAAACGGACTTTCAATATTGTCTTCAAAGGCATAACTTGCCAGCTCTTGAGCGACTTCATTGCAAACATATCGCTTGCCGGCATAGACCCGCCGCAGTGCTTTCTCCAGCTCCTGCAATTCAACCCCTTTGGTGAGGTAGCCCAGGGCCCCTGCCTTCATCATCTGCGTGGGAAACGGCGCGTCGCCATAAGCCGTTAGTGCCACCACCGCCGTGCGTTGCTGTTGTCTTACTATTCGCTGGGTAGCTTCAAGGCCACCCATGCCTGGCATGACAATGTCCATAAGGACGATATCCGGTGATAACGTGCGAGCGAGCTGAATCGCCTCTTCACCGCTTGCCGCCTCGCCGACTACCTGAACGTTGGTCAGCTGTTTCAACAACGCAACAATACCCTGCCGAACCAAACCCTGATCATCTACACATATAACCCTGATCATCTTCACCCTCACTCCCTGTATGAGGGTTCAACATAAGAGCTGTCTGTCACGCAAACAATTGCAGATCGGCGATTTCAGACTAACTTTCAGGAAATCTCCATATTGCGATAGCGCGGTGATATCACTTTCAGCCGCTGAAAGCCTGCAATCCGGTTAACGCTCGCCCCAGGATCAACGCGTGAATATCGTGGGTGCCTTCATAGGTGTTCACCGTTTCCAGATTCATCAGATGGCGCATCACATGATATTCGTCAGCAATACCGTTGCCGCCATGCATGTCACGTGCAACGCGAGCGATCTCCAGAGACTTACCGCAGTTATTGCGCTTCATCAGCGAGATGACCTCAATGGGAAGATTACCTTCATCAAGCATGCGCCCCATACGCAGCGCGCTTTGTAAACCCAACGTGATTTCGGTTTGCATATCCGCCAGTTTTTTCTGTACCAGCTGGGTTGCCGCCAACGGCCGATTGAACTGCTTACGCTCCAGCGTATACGTTCGCGCTGCGTGCATGCAGAATTCCGCCGCACCCATTGCACCCCAGGCAATGCCATAACGTGCTTTGTTCAAACATCCGAATGGACCACCCAGACCTTTGCCTTCAGGCAGCAGATTTTCTTCCGGGACAAATACATCCTCGAGCACAATCTGGCCGGTGATCGATGCGCGCAGACTCAATTTACCTTCAATTTTTGGTGTACTGAATCCTTCAAACTCACGCTCCACCACAAAACCTCTGATTTCACCATCAAGTTTCGCCCAGACCACTGCCAGATCCGCGATCGGTGAGTTAGTAATCCACATTTTGGCACCGTTGAGCAGATACCCCCCGTCGACTGGTTTTGCATTGGTCACCATGCTGCTCGGATCGGAGCCATGGTCAGGCTCAGTCAGACCAAAACAACCCACCCATTCACCGGTAGCCAGCTTGGGCAGATATTTTTCCCGCTGCGCCTCATTGCCGTAAGCATGAATCGGATGCATGACCAGAGAAGATTGCACGCTCATTGCAGAACGATAGCCGGAATCCACTCGTTCTACTTCGCGTGCCATCAAGCCATAACAGACATAGTTAACATTAGAACAGCCATATTTCTCAGGCAGCGTGGCCCCCAGCATCCCCATTTCGCCAAACTCATTCATAATTTCGCGATCAAAGGTCTCATTCCGATTGGCCATCAGAATACGTGGCATCAACTTGTCCTGGGCGTAGTTGTGCGCGGTGGTTTGCACCATGCGCTCTTCTTCACTGAGTTGCTGCGTAATGAATAAAGGGTCTTCCCAGGAAAAGGGGGCTCTGTCGCTGCTCATCTATTTAATTCACTGTACTTGAAAACCCGCCAGGCTAATGCAGCCTTGGCATAACTGCAATGCTCACCACACAGACGTCGTACACCACGGTATAATTCCATTTTTGTGCCACAAGAGACCAACATGCCTTTAGACACCGAAACCCTGGTTCAGTTGAGACAGACAGTCCGACGATTTGTTGATGAACGCCTCATCCCACTGGAACAACAGGTGGCAGAAACCGACAAAATGCCCGCGGAAGTTGTACAGGAAATGCGTGAACTGGGGTTATTCGGTTTGACCATCCCGGAGCAATATGGCGGCCTGGGTTTAAACACCTACGAAGAATGTCAGGTGGTGATGGAACTGGGTCGGGCCGCTCCCGCGTTTCGATCGATCATTGGGACCAACAATGGTATTGGTTCCCAAGGCATTGTCATGGATGGCACCGAGGCGCAAAAAGCACATTACCTGCCGCGCCTGGCCAGCGGCGAATACATCGGCTCCTTCGCGCTGACTGAACCGGATGCGGGCTCTGACGCTGGTGCTGTAAAAACCAAGGCTGTAAAAGACGGTGACGATTTTGTCATCAACGGCACCAAACGCTATATCACCAACGCACCCAGCGCCCAGGTCTTTACGGTTTTTGCGCGCACCGACCCTGACTTACCAGGCTCTCGCGGCGTTTCTGCCTTCATCGTCGATGCCAGCACAGCCGGCATCTCCCTGGGTCCGGCAAACAAGAAGATGGGACAACAGGGCGCCCACGTCTGCGACGTCATGTTTGATGATGTGCGTGTGCCTGCAGACAACATCATTGGTGGGCTAGCCAATATGAACAAAGGATTTCTGACGGCGATGAAGACCCTTGATCGCGGACGATTACATATATCCGCGCTATCTGTAGGCTGCGCGGAGCGGCTGCTGGATCTGTCGGTGAACTATGCTGTGGAGAGGAAGCAGTTTGGCCAACCCATCGCCGAATTCCAATTGCTGCAGGGCATGATGGCAGACTGTAAAGCGGAGAGTTATGCCGCCCAATGTATGGTGCTTGATGCGGCCAAACGACGGGATGAAGGGGAAAACGTAACTACCCTCGCTTCCTGCTGCAAATTATTTGCCACTGACATGGTGGGGCGGGTAGCGGACCGAGCGGTGCAGATCCATGGCGGCGCAGGCTATATGGAAGAATATGCCGTGGCTCGTTTCTACCGAGACGTGCGTTTGTTTCGCATTTACGAAGGCACCAGCCAGATCCAACAGGGCATTATCGCGCGCAATCTGATCAAAGCCGCCAGCTAACATTTTAGCTAACTGGTTGGGGTATGTCAGCCCGCGGCAGCAGGCTCGCGGGGCAGGAACAAACTGAAGGTTGTGCCCTGCCCTGCCAGCGTGCGGACATCCAGTGCGCCTTCCAATTCAATTGCCAGCCGGAAAGCCACCTGCAAGCCCACTCCCTGGTGGTCTCCGCCTTTGCTGGAGCGCTTCGCACCTGCAAGGTTATAAAGCACATCATCCGCAAGACCTGGGCCTTCATCCTCAACATAGATCTCAACACCAACACTACCATCACGGTAAACGCCGGCACGCGCGCCGATGCAGACTTCATCCCCTGGCTGGCAGGCTTCGATCGCATTCTTCACCAGGTTGTTGAGTAATTGCGACAGCTTATCCGCTTGAGTAGTCAGGCTGCCAACGATACCCGTCGTCTGCGAGGACAGCTCCACCCCGGCGTTTGAGGCATAGCCGGAAAAAAGCTCTACAAGATTTTCTAAAAAAGACGCAAGATCGACTTCGGCAACCGTGCCGACAGGCACAACCTGCACATCGG
>CBDUMB010000181.1:0-6638 GCA_965368205.1 uncultured Pseudomonadaceae bacterium
TTGGATGGCTCAGGAGCAGCCAGATGTTGTGAATGCCCGGCTGATTGAATGGCTAAGGAGCTCCGTAGCCGCCGAAGCGCAGTAACCGCTTTCTAATCTGCTATCGCTCTTTTAAAGCCTCATTCACAATTTTCAGCCGATCTGCCTTTGCAGGCCCATCTGGAATGATGTGCTCCCACCGATCATCGGCACCTTTGCGGCGCAGCCACTTATCCGGATACTCTGCCGCTTCGGATCGATCCGCATGCCGAAACACGGCACCCTGATTATATTTCTGTGTGTAGGGCACTGTGTTGCGTCCCTGGCGATCTTTCAGCGACGCATAGAGTTGCTGGCGCAGTCCTACTTTGACGGTAAGCAGGTCAGGATCTTCGATGAGGTTGGTTTGTTCTCCGGGGTCTGATGCCAGGTCGAAAAGTTCTTCGGTGTCCCACACGCCGTGATATTGCACATATTTATAGCGATTTGTGCGTATCGCAAAAACCGTGGGTGTCTGTGGGTAGTTGAATTCCCAGTAATATTCATAGGTTAACGCATCGCGCCAAGGCGTTTGCTGGCGTGGGTTTATCTGTTCTTTTGCTCCAGTTGGAAGCTCTGCGAAGCTCATGCCATCGTAATGTGATGGCAGCTCTACCCCTGCCAGAGACAGGATCGTAGGCGCGATATCAATGTTGGCAACCATCTCCTCGACCTGCTGTCCTGCGGCAAACCGTCCTGGTGCCGCAACCAGAAGCGGCACCCGCATGGATTCTTCATACGCGTTACGTTTGTCAATCAAGCCATGCTCGCCGAACATGAAGCCGTTGTCACCCATCAATATGACAACCGTATTGTCAGCAAGCTCATTGTCCTGAAGCCATTGCCGTACTCTGCCGATGCTGTCGTCGACGGCTGTCAGGGTGCGGTGGTACTGACGTTTGAATTCTTTTAATGGCAGTTCAGAATGGTACGGGAATTCAGAGCCGTGCCAGCTGTTGCGCTGGTTAAGCACCCATAGCGGCACATCCGCTTCTGCTGCCGGAGGTTTACCCAGCTTGATGTCCGCATCGCTGTATTGATCCCGATGGCGTTCTGCCGGTTCGAACATTGCGTGTACTGCTTTGTGTGAGAGATATGCAAAGAAAGGTTTTTCTGTATCCCGATTTTCCAGAAAGCTCAGCAGGTAATCGGTGAGCTCGTCAGTGATATAACCCTGTTGAGGGACTTGTTTGCCGTTTACATTGAGCATGGTGACCCCGCCAAAAGCGTTCTGCGGGTAGTACGTGCCTTGGCCGGGAAAGCTTGCCCAGTAGTCGAATTCCGGGCGCGCTGCTGAACTACTGCCACCCATATGCCACTTGCCGATAAAAGCGGTTTGATATCCTGCAGCCTGCAAACGAGCGGGAAACAGTTCCAGACCTTCGGGTAAAGGTCGATTGTTATCGACGACGCCGTGATTGTGCATCATCTGCCCCGTCAGAATGCTGGCGCGACTGGGTGAGCACAACGCGGTTGTAACAAATGCGTTGGAAAAGTGTACACCCTCAGCGGCAAGGGCATCGATGTTTGGCGTCTGCAGGACCGGGTTGAGAAAGCCCATCTCATCGTAGCGCTGATCGTCCGTGAGGATAAAGACTATGTTCGGCTGTTCTGCTTGCACTGAAAGCGAGGACAACATAGCCAGCAACAGAATTATTCCGCAGATGAGATGAATTTTGACCATATTTCCCCCTTGAGATATTTGTCCGCTGACGATCAGCGATCATACAGTTTTGATGGCATTATATAACTGCACACACGACGAGAGACATCTGGCTAATTATGATCAGCAGTCGCATAAAAACAGTGACCATTATTGTCCGCATATCACAAATGTTAACACTATCCTTAATCCTGGCAGGTTGTCATAGCTTCAAGACTTTACCAGAAGGTATCTCGTACCAGGGTGAGCACAGGGTTTCCGATGAAGTTGTATTTCTATCGGATGCCACGTGGATTGATGAAGCGGGGCGGCGACAGGTTGAGCAGACTATTTTTAACAATCTGTTCAAAATCATTGCGGATGCCGAAAAGCTGATTGTCCTGGACATGTTCCTTTACAACGACTTTCAGGGGCCGGTTCCTGAAACAACGCGCGCGCTTTCCAGCGAACTGACCGAAGCGCTTATTGCCAGGAAAGCGCAGGTGCCAGACATCAATATTGTTGTGATTACCGATCCCCTGAACACACTCTACGGTGGTTTACCTTTTGCCCAATTTGAGCAACTGGAAGCGGCAGATATTCCGGTGGTGATCACAGATCTGCGCCAGCTGCGCGACAGTAACACTGTTTATTCTTTTTTCTGGCGCATCTTTATCAAGCCGTTTGGCAATACAACAGCGTCAACCCTGCCAAACCCGGTTGGTCCAGGTCGCGTCTCGCTGAGAACCTATTTGGAATTGGTAAATTTCAAGGCGAACCATCGAAAAGTGCTGGTGGCGGACCAGGGAGATAGCTATGTAGGGCTTGTCACTTCGGCTAATCCGCACGATGGCAGCAGTGCTCACAGAAACACGGCGATTCGATTTACCGGTGCTGCGGTGGCGGATTTGCTGGCCACAGAAAATGCAGTGCTGGCACTGTCTGGTCAACCCACTATCGCCGTGGACTTAGCATTTGATCCGGTTGCCGGCAGTGAGTCCGCGCCCACTGTTCAGGTCGTTACCGAAGCCAGGATCAAGGAGGCTTATCTATCCCACCTGCAAGCCGCAGGCCCGAAGGACAAAGTGGATTTAATGATGTTTTACCTGTCAGATCGAGCAATTGTGAAAGCGTTGAAGTTGGCACATGAGCGAGGCGCGGAACTGAGGGTGCTGTTGGATCCTAACAAAGATGCATTCGGCCGCGAGAAGAACGGCATTCCTAATCGATCGGTGGCTGCTGAACTGGTCAAAGCGGGCCTCGATGTCAGATGGTGTGCCACCCAGGGAGAGCAATGTCACGCAAAGATGTTGTTAGTCAACAGGAGCGGCGACCATGCTGCTCTCCTGTCAGGCTCTGCGAACCTGACGCGGCGTAACCTCGACGATTTCAATCTGGAAACAAATGTTGTGGTCACAGGTTCCATCGCCAGTGCGCCGTTTACCGATGCGCAGACCTATTTTGACGATGCCTGGCATAACACCGGTGGCCGTCGGTTTTCCGTTGATTATGCTCACTACAAAGATGAGTCGCTGTGGCGTCGAGGGCTGTATCGGTTTATGGAGTGGAGTGGCATCTCATCTTTCTAGAATAAACGCCGCAGCACGCCTGAGCGTAAGGGTCTGGCATTCTGTTGCCGGCGGCGTAGTATCAGAGGAATGAGCCAGTTATTTATATCAATTTGCATGGCCGTTCTTCTGTTCTGGGCAACTCCCGTAGTATCGGACACGTCCGCTGAAGAAATCTGGTTGGTCGATTTAAAAGGTGCCGTAGGTCCAGCCAGCGTAGACCTGGTGATTCGCAGCATTGACGATGCAAGCGAGGCAGGTGCTCAGGCAATTATTGTTCGTATGGATACCCCTGGCGGGTTGGACAAAGCCATGCGAGACCTGGTGCAGGCCATTCTAGCCAGCCCAATTCCGGTTATTTCCTACGTAGCGCCGAACGGGGCGCGTGCGGCGAGCGCAGGCACGTACATCAGTTATGCCAGTCATATTGCCGCCATGGCGCCCGCGACGAATATAGGCTCGTCAACGCCTGTCAGCATCGCGCCGCAGGGCCTGCCTGCTGAAGCGCCGGCACAACCGGCTTCACCTGCCGAGGACGGCGCTGCGCCGTCTCCCAGGACTAACCCCCTGGATGCCATGGGCAAGAAGGTGGTCAACGATGCGGTAGCTTATCTGCAGGGTCTGGCGGAACTGCGTGGACGTAATCTGGAGTGGGCAGAGAGAACTGTGCGCGATGGTGCAAATCTGCGCGCCTCTGTAGCGCTTGAGATGAATGTCATTGATCTTGTCGCCGAAGATCTTGAGGATCTGTTGCAATCGATAGATGGTCAGGTGGTGGCCACTGCTGCCGGCGAAGTCACACTCGATACCGCAGGTGCTTCTATTCGCACGGTTGAATCCGACTGGCGTCACGATCTGCTTGCCACCATTACTGACCCGAGTATTGCCTATGGTCTGCTCATAGTGGGCCTCTATGCGCTGATGTTGGAGTTTTACAACCCAGGACTGTTTATTCCTGCGGTCACAGGTGTCATCTGTATTCTTCTCGGTGCTTATGG
This sequence comes from uncultured Pseudomonadaceae bacterium, assembly GCA_965368205.1. Taxonomy (GTDB): domain Bacteria; phylum Pseudomonadota; class Gammaproteobacteria; order Pseudomonadales; family Azotimanducaceae; genus UBA4421. The sequence goes on from CBDUMB010000181.1 coordinate 4,227, forward strand.
ATTGCAGCTGTTACCTGTCAATTATGTTGGCCTGGCGCTGGTGGGGGTGGGTGTCGCGCTGATGATTGCTGAGGTGGTCAGCCCGACAATTGGCGTGCTGGGCTTTGGTGGTGTTATCGCGTTTGTCCTGGGTTCTATGATGATGTTCGACAGCGAGGTGCCAGGCTACCAGCTACCCATCACGATCATTGTTTCATTTGCCGTCACCACGGGCCTCGCCATCTTTTTTATTGTCGGTATGGCGATGCGCGCTCGCGCGCAGAAAATTGTGTCGGGCATGGAAGCCATGATTGGTGGGCATGCCACCGTGACACGTACGTTTACCCCACACGATGATGTCTTTCAGGGTCAGGTGTGGGCTTTTGGGGAGTCCTGGCGGGCGCGCAGCCGCAACGCTTTTTCTGAAGGGGATGACGTCCGTGTGGACGCCGTTGAGGGGCTTGTTTTAGAGGTCAGCGAGGAAACTTAGAGATGGAAATTTTTACTATTGTCATCATCACTGTGGTGCTTGGCCTGCTCTTTTCCGCATTTAGAATTTTGCGTGAATATGAGCGCGGTGTGGTGTTTATGCTGGGTCGATTCTATCGGGTCAAAGGGCCTGGGCTGGTCATCATCATTCCCATTCTGCAACAGATGATGCGAGTTGATCTGCGCACGGTGGTATCAGACATTCCCACCCAGGATCTGATCACCAAAGATAATGTTTCGGTAAAAGTGAATGCCGTTCTTTACTACCGGGTTGTGGATCCGGAACGGGCCATCATCAATGTGGAAAACTTTATGGAAGCAACCGGTCAGTTAGCTCAGACCACTTTGCGATCGGTACTCGGTCAGCATGAGTTGGATGAACTGTTGGCTCAGCGTGAGCGGCTTAATCATGACATTCAGGAAATCCTCGATCAGCAGACGGATCAATGGGGAATAAAGGTTTCGAATGTCGAGATAAAACACGTTGATATCGACGAGAGTATGATTCGCGCGATAGCAAAGCAGGCGGAAGCAGAGCGCGTGCGTCGCGCTAAAGTGATTCACGCCAACGGTGAGGAGCAGGCCGCTGGCAAGCTGGTGGAAGCTGCAAAGCTGTTATCTCAGGAAAACGGCGCCATGCAGTTGCGCTATGCAGACCCTGACTGAAATTGCGGGAGAAAAGAGCTCTACCATCGTCTTCCCGCTGCCTGGTGTGCTGTTGGATGTTATCGAGCGTCTGGGTTCGAAACCGCCCGCAGATGGTAAGTGAACGAGGGCTGCATTTTCTTGTTATGCTTTAAGTCACTTGTTTAACTCATTTGCACCTCAACGAGGAGAATCTATGCCCCCCGCAATCATGGCTCACCCGGACCTGCGTAACCCCTACAAGAAAGTAGGTATTGGCCCGGAAAAAGGCGCCACCGTTCTTGTCCGTGACAAAGTTATCGTCTTAGAGCGCATTCAACCAGGGGCTGGACTATGGGTGCTGCCGGAAGACCTGACCCAGATCAACGGATTTGTTCTTAAGCCCGAGGGTGCCTGTCTTGATGAGTTATGTATCCCCTTGAAACAGGATTCTGATCTGCTGAAAACAGTTGATGGTCAACAGTGGGTCAACGTTACCGCGTTTGCGGATTTGATGGAGCAGGCCTACGTTGTTGACGAAGACGCTCGGGTCTGGAGCTTTGGGGAGATGCCGGCAACTCGGCAGTCTATGTTTGCCAATGCACAAGCACCTGAATTTGAGATTCAGGATCGGCAGGGTAACGTCGTTAGAATGTCTGACTTCAAAGGTAAGAAGGCCCTGATCATCACCTGGTCGTCGTGGTGAGGCTGCCAACTTGATGTGTCCGTGTGGCAATCCATATATGAAGAATTAAACGACCCCGATTTTGTCATTATCTCTGCGGCTCAAGATACCGGCGGAGAAGCCGTTGCGGGTCCAATTTTTGATGCGGCCAAAGCCAGTTATATCCAGATTGTGGATGTGAACCATGCCATCAGCAGCGCGTTCAATTTTGTCAACGTACCGTCGGCCGCCTGGGTTGATGAGACGGGCAGGATCGTGCGTGTCGATGAAGGCACCTACGCCAAAACCCATCCTTTTGGTGGAACGGATGCTTATGCACCGGCACTGAAGGATTGGGTGCGCAACGGCGCTGCAAGCCAGTACGTGCAAGCTGCGGCGACTGTGACTGAAAATATTCGCAAGCGCACGCCGGAACAGGAGCAGGCTGAAGCCGCTTTTCGGGTAGGCAACTTTTTCCGTGAAAAAGGTCATGCGGAAAAAGCTGAGCATTACTGGTTAATGGCGCGCACCCTGCACCCTGACAGTATTAATTTCTTCCGTCAGGACCTGACCCTTTCGGCAGAGGGATCCGCGGGTGAAACATTCATGAAGTTCCGTACCGAGTTCACGCAAGCCGGTAAAGATTATTACCGACC
>CBDUMB010000182.1:0-6590 GCA_965368205.1 uncultured Pseudomonadaceae bacterium
TGACCCAGGGTCTCCAGCAGATGATCTGTTTCTCGAATCAAGGCAAGAGCACCGTTTCCGGTAACGGCTTCAATACGACGAATGCCCGCAGCGATACCGGTTTCTGCTGTGATTTTCAGTAGACCAATATCACCGGTTCTGTTGACATGGGTGCCACCACACAGCTCTACGGAGTAACCACCGCCCATGCTCAGCACGCGAACCTGGTCATTATATTTTTCACCAAACAACGCCATCGCGCCTTTGCTGACCGCATCGTCATAGTTCATAAGAGCCGTCTCTACGGCACTGTTCTTTTGGATGTGCGTATTGACCTGGTCCTCGATGGCCGAGAGTTGCTCCGCCGTAAGAGCTGCGCCGTGCGAGAAATCAAAGCGCAACTTTTCATCATTGACCAACGAGCCTTTCTGTTGCACGTGCTCGCCCAACACATTACGCAGCGCTGCATGCAGTAAATGCGTTGCGGAATGATTCGCTCGGATGCGATCCCGACGAATCTCGTCCACTTCAGCCAGAACCGGCACGTGCACGCTCAAACTGCCTGCCTGCATCGCGCCGACATGCATATGTTGATTGCCCGTAATCAGGGTATCTTCCACCTGAAAGAGTGCATCGCCTGCAACCAGCCTTCCCTGATCACCGACCTGCCCGCCAGACTCCGCGTAGAATGGTGTGCGATCCAGCACAACAACACCACGCTCACCTACCTGCAGGGCATCCACTGCCTTACCTTCCAGGTCAAACAAGGCTTCTACTTCTGCTTTTTCGGAGACACCCTCATAGCCCAGAAAATCAACTGCCGAGGCAACACTGACACGCTGAGCCAGGCTTGTACTGAAGCTTGCTGCAGCACGCCCTCGTGAACGCTGGGCTTCCATGGCAGTTTCAAAGCCAGCCATGTCAACCTCGAGATTACGTTCTCGGGCAACGTCAGCGGTGAGATCTGCTGGAAAACCGTATGTGTCATACAGCTGAAAAACAACGTCGCCGCTGAGGGTGTTACCTTGCAGCGTCTCGATGTGGTTCTTGAGCAGTTCCATACCCTGATTCAACGTTTCGCTGAATCTGGCCTCCTCATTGCGTAACACATCTTCCACATGACGCTGCTGTTCAGCCAGGATCGGATAGGCTTCACCCATTTCTTCAACCAGTACAGCAACCAGCTTGTGGAAAAAGGGTTCCTTGATATTCAGCTTGTTTCCATGTCGCAACGCCCGACGGATAATCCGTCGTAGGACATACGCTCGGTCTTCGTTACCTGGTATCACGCCATCAGCTATCAGAAACGCACAGGAACGAATGTGGTCAGCGATCACCCTCACAGACGGATTTTCAATCGCCGCTTTTACATCATTGATGCCCGCGAATTGACCTGCTGCAGCCAACAGCCTGCGAAACAGATCAATTTCATAATTGGAATGCACCCCCTGCATGATGGCGCTGATCCGCTCAAGCCCCATACCCGTGTCTACACCCGGCTTGGGCAGAGGCGTCAGGGTGCCATCAGCGGAGCGATCGAACTGTGGAAACACAAGGTTCCAGAATTCAATATAGCGATCACCATCCTCTTCTGGAGAGCCCGGTGGACCACCTTCAACTTCGTCACCATGATCGTAGAATAATTCGGTGCATGGTCCGCAGGGACCGGTGTCACCCATGGTCCAGAAGTTTTCTTCCAGATCAATTACACGCTCAGCTGGCACACCAATATCTTCGATCCAGATTCTGCGCGATTCATCATCAGTGGGATGAACCGTGACCCAGATTTTTTCCGTTGGCAGCTGCAACACCTGAGTTATGAAACGCCAGGCAAAATCAATGGTTTCCTCTTTGAAGTAATCTCCAAAGCTGAAATTTCCCAGCATTTCAAAAAAGGTATGGTGGCGGGCTGTATAGCCCACATTTTCGAGGTCGTTGTGTTTGCCGCCAGCTCGCACACAGCGCTGGGCGGAGGTTGCGCGGGAATAGCCAGGATCAGACCGACCCAGAAGCGGATCCTTGAATTGGTTCATGCCAGCATTGGTAAACAACAACGTGGGGTCGTCGTGAGGGACAAGAGTACTGGAGGGCACAATTTTATGGCCGTTTTCCTCAAAGAAGGAAAGAAAAGCCTGACGCAGTTCCGCAGTCTTCATAACACCAACAATCAGCTCGTTAAAAAGGCGCGCAAGTATAAATTAAGACTACGGTGCTGTCTGAGGAAAAATTAGTCGACCGGATGTGCGGTTGGACGCCCGCCTAGTGCTGAACTGATGATCTGACCCGCAAACCCCCGCCGCTGCAGGAAGCGTATCGCTTTTGCCCAGATCACCTCATCGCTTGCAGCCTCTGGGAATTTACGCTCGGCCAGATCTTGTGCAGAGCTGAGCCAGTCGACATCAGCACTTTCTAGTTGGCTTTCGATCAACGTTTTATTAATGCCTTTGCTTGCCAGTTCCTGCTGAATGAAATAAGGACCGTAACCTTTGTTGATTCGAGATCGGATCAACGATTCGGTAAACCGCAGATCACTAAGCAGATTTAGCGTTTTTAATTCTGTGATCAGCTCGTCCAGCTGGTCATTTCCTTGCCCCGGGTAACGACGCTGCAGCTTGCTTCGGAGCTCACGCTCACTATGCTCACGCCCACCCAGCATGCGGATCGCGCTGTTGTAGGCTTTTGAGTCATACATACGTTTGAAGATTCAGGCAGGTGGCGTCGTTCAGAACCTCGACAAATTGCATCTTCGCCGAGGTCTGTAGCTGAACGTTTACGCTTTAAGACAAACTATCTTGGACTGCCTCAGGGACAACCACGTCGGCGGTTTGTTCGCTTGCGAGATGCGGCATCAGCTTGGCTCTGACCAAGCCTTCAATCTCGTCACGCATATCAGTATGTTCATCCAGAAAGTCTGCCGCATTTTTACGGCCCTGACCGATGCGATCGGAGCCATACGCGTACCAGGCCCCCGACTTCTCAACAATACCTTCCTGAACACCCAGTTCTAAAATTTCGCCGGTACGGTGAATACCTTTGCCATACATGATCTGGAATTCGGTCTGACGGAATGGCGGTGCTACTTTATTTTTTACCACTTTAACGCGAGTTTCATTACCCACAATTTCGTCACCGTCTTTCACAGCTCCGATACGTCGGATGTCGAGGCGTACCGAGGAATAAAACTTTAGTGCATTACCCCCGGTAGTGGTTTCAGGTGAACCGAACATGACACCAATTTTCATACGAATCTGGTTAATGAAAATAACCATAGTGTTCGACTGTTTAATAATACCGGTCATTTTTCTTAATGCCTGGCTCATCAGACGTGCCTGCAGGCCTACATGCGAATCGCCCATATCACCTTCGATTTCAGCTTTCGGTGTGAGCGCGGCAACAGAGTCAATGATGATGACATCAAGGGCTGAGGAACGTACCAGCATGTCACAGATTTCCAACGCCTGTTCGCCGGTGTCAGGCTGGGATACGAGCAGGTTGTCCGTGTCGACGCCGAGGTTCTGCGCATAGATTGGATCCAGCGCATGCTCTGCATCGATAAACGCACAGGTGCCGCCCGCTTTCTGCGCTTCCGCTATGACCTGTAGCGTCAGCGTGGTTTTACCCGACGATTCAGGTCCGTAAATTTCCACAACACGCCCTCTTGGCAGACCGCCGATGCCTAAAGCGACATCAAGCCCGAGTGAACCTGTGGATATAGAGGGGATGATGACCTGTTCTTCATCACCCAGACGCATGAGTGATCCTTTACCAAACTGACGCTCGATTTGTGCAAGCGCCGCTGATAAAGCGCGGTCCTTCTCGGGGTTTGCAGGACGCCCGCCAGTAGATGAGGCGTCTGCATTAGCCGTTTTTTTTGCGGAATTCGATTTTGAAGAAGCATCTTGAGCCATGATTTATCCCTTAATTTGAGGCACACCCTTTGATTTAAAACACACCCTATGTGTTTTCTTATGTGCGGCTACCCAGTGGCGAGCACTGTATATCCAAACAGTAAGACAAATCAAGCCTGTTTCCTCACGAGGGGTTAAAAACTTACGTCAACCAGCGCCATCAGCTGCTGAGTCCAAAACGTCAGACCTGCAGCCAAGCAAATAGCCCACTTTGCTTGACGGCACTTTGAAGCCTGTAGTTCACTGCATCAAATTCTAATAAAAACGCATCCATGACAACCGGTGGTTCAAACGCCAGCAGCCCTGCGCACACGCCCACTGCACATACGCCAATGATGCAGCAGTACCTGCAGATCAAATCTGAGTATCCAGATGAGCTGTTGTTTTATCGCATGGGCGATTTTTATGAAATGTTCTTCGACGATGCAAAAGTTGCATCCGAACTGCTGGACATCACCCTCACCGCCAGAGGCCAGAGCAACGGCCAGCCTATCCCGATGTGCGGAGTCCCTTTCCACGCTGCCGACGGTTACCTTGCCCGCCTTGTCAAACAAGGGCGCTCTGTGGCGATCTGTGAACAGATCGGTGACCCGGCTACCAGCAAAGGACCGGTAGCGCGAGCGGTACAACGTATCGTCACCCCTGGCACGTTGACCGATGATGCGCTCCTGGACAGCCACTCCATGAGTGTCTTGAGCGCTGTTTATCAACAAGGTCAGACGTTTGGCATCGCCCACCTCAACCTGTCCAGCGGTACGCTGGAGGTAACTGAAGTAGCCAGTGCCGATACCGTTGTCGACCTTCTCCATCAAGCCCAGCCCACTGAGTTACTGGTGCCGCAATCACTGGCAGAGAAGTCACTCTATGCAGTAAGTACACGCACCCTCAACGAGCAGCAATTCGATGTGGTGTCCGCTACCCTGCGGCTGAACAAGCACTTTGCAACCGATGTCTGTGCCCTGACCGGGCTCGCTGCAGACAGCCCTGCCCTGGCCGCCGCCGGCGCTGCACTGACTTATGCAAAACAGACCCAGTGTCAGGACCTGCCTTTTGTTCAGCAACTGAGCCACGTACACCATGAAGAGGTCATTGCTCTGGACGCGCAAACGCGACGCAATCTGGAAATTGATCTGCGCGTCAATGGCGCCACTGACCACACGCTCCTGGCCCTGATGGACACTACCGCTACCGCCATGGGCAGCAGACTGCTGAAAAAGTGGCTGAACGAACCCAGTCGCAATATCGACATCGTGCAGAACCGGCAGCTTTGGATTACCTGTGTACTTGAACAGCGCCGCGTAGCGGCCATCAGCGAGACGCTCAAAGGTATTGCTGACCTCGAACGGATTCTGACGCGCATTGCGCTGGGCTCTGCCAGCCCCAGAGATCTCGAGCGGCTCCGACATGCATTGCAGCGCCTACCCCAGATCGAAACAGCCTGCGCCGACCTGGGCGCACCTCTACAGGATCAATTGACCGCGCAGATCGCAGACTTCACAGCGTTGGCCAACTTGTTGGAGCGTGCGATTCTCGACGCGCCGCCGGCAACCATTCGCGATGGTGGGTTTATCGCCGCAGGTTTCAGCGACGAACTAGACGCCTTACACAGGCTGACTACCCACTCAGCAGAATGGCTGGCGGAACTGGAACGGCGAGAGAAAGAGCGCACTCAGATCAGCACCCTCAAAGTCGGCTACAACCGTGTCCACGGCTACTATATTGAAACCAGTAAAGCCCAGGCCGATAGCATGCCACCTGAATACATCAGGAGGCAGACGCTGAAAAACGCTGAACGTTTCATTACCCCCGAACTCAAAACCTTCGAAGAAGAAGCGCTGAGCAGCCAGAGTAAAGCGTTGCAGATGGAAAAAGCGCTGTTTGAGCAGTTGCTGACCGAGGTTAACCAGCAGCAGATTGCACTGCGTCGCATGGCTGAGGCGCTGGCACAGCTGGACGTGCTCTGCGCATTTGCCGAACGCGCCGAAACCCTTGGTTTCTGTGCGCCGAGTTTCACCCTGACAGAACAGATCAACATCACCGGCGGCTGGCATCCTGTGGTCAAGGCTGCGAGCCAGGCGCCTTTCATCAGTAACGACCTGACATTGAACGCTGACCAGCACATGCTGATACTCACCGGCCCGAACATGGGCGGCAAATCAACGTTCATGCGCCAGACTGCACTCATCTGTCTGCTGGCTTATTGTGGCAGCTATGTGCCTGCCGCTAGCGCCGAAATTGGACCCCTGGATCAGATTTTCACCCGGATTGGCGCGGCTGATGACCTTGCCGGTGGACGATCAACGTTTATGGTGGAGATGACCGAAACGGCCACCATCCTGCACAACGCAACAGCCTCAAGTCTGGTGTTACTGGACGAAATTGGCCGCGGCACAAGTACGTATGACGGCTTAGCACTGGCCTTTGCGGTTGCAGAACACCTGGCCAGTAAGAGCCGCGCGCTGACCTTATTCGCAACTCACTATTTTGAATTAACCAGCCTGCCGGCCAATCTGCCCGGCATCGGCAATGTACACCTGAGTGCAACAGAGCACGAAGGAGACATCATTTTTCTGTATCGGGTAGAACAGGGTCCTGCCAGTCAGAGTTACGGCATCGCCGTAGCCAAGCTGGCTGGTGTACCGCGCAGCGTCCTGCAGCGGGCACGGGAAAAGCTGTTCAGCCTGGAACAAGGTGACAGCAATC
>CBDUMB010000183.1:0-6590 GCA_965368205.1 uncultured Pseudomonadaceae bacterium
GACTCAACTGCATAGTGCCGAGGGGGAGCTGGATATTGACCATGTGCCTAACTATATCAACGCGCTGAAACAGGAACGGGTAATCCGGGCAGACGATGCATTAACAGATCCGCGTACAGCGGAATTCCGTGATGAGTATCTACCCAGACACAATATCAAATCGATGTTAGACGCACCGATAAGAAAAAACGGCGAAGTTGTTGGCGTCATCTGCGTAGAACAAATCGGCAACCACCGGCAGTGGGACGATGCCGAGGCCAATTTTGTAGCAACGATGTCTGATTTCGCCACCATGGCGCTGCTCAGCCATGAAAAAGATCTTGCGGAAACCGCCTTGATCCAGGCTCAAAAGATGGAATCTCTCGGCCGTCTTGCAGGCGGGATCGCACACGATTTTAACAACATACTGATGGTCCTTTCTGGCGCTGTCGATACACTGCAGATCGGTGGTGGAGAACCGGAATTACGCCAGCGGATGCTTGATCTGATGACTGACGCCTGCGAACGGGCACAGAAACTGACGCGCAACCTGTTGGCCTTCGGCGGCAAACAGAACCTCGATTTCGAACAGATCAGTACACACAAGCTACTACACGCTATCGAAGGGTTGACCAAGGGTATCATCCGTGAAGATATTCAAGTTCACTTTATCGTGGGTCATACACCTTATTGGTTCGAAGGTGACCAGACACAACTGGAGCAGGTTGTTCTGAATCTGATGATCAATGCGATGGATGCAATGCCGGACGGCGGTAAACTCACCATTGAGGCCCTGGCGCCCGACCAGAACGATTTTGTTGGTCTGGCTGTCATAGACACAGGCAATGGTATCTCTGAAGATTGCATCGACAGGATATTTGAACCCTTCTTCAGCACCAAAGGCGCGTTGGGCACCGGTCTTGGCTTATCTATTTCCAGCGGTATTGTGCAACAGCACCACGGAACGCTGACCTGCACAAACAGCTCTGATCAAGGTACGCGCTTCGAGTTGAAGATACCCCGTATTTCTCATGACCAGAGGATCAATTCAAAATCAAAGTCGGAGTCCTCAGACCATAACAAGCGCGAAGGTCTGCGTATTCTACTGGTTGAAGATGAAGAAAGCGTTCGCGATATTGTCAGCCAGATGCTGTCCGCCATTGGCTACGACGTGAAAGTAGCGGAGAGCGCCGGGCACGCATTATCGATACTGGCTCAGGGTTGCATCGACCTGGTGGTATCCGATGTCATTATGCCCGACATGCGTGGCCCTGACCTCTACCAGAGTGCGCTGCTAAAACAACCCGACTTAAAAGCGTTGTTTGTATCGGGTTATAGTGAAGATCTGACAACTGAACTCACCGCAAACAGCGAAAATGTAGGTTATTTGAGCAAGCCATTTACACTCGCTCAGCTACGATCTGCGCTGGGAAATCTTACAGGTACAACCAAGTCGTAGTCTCTACGACAACGCCTATTCGGGGGTAAAGGTGCGCTTAAACTCACCACTTGGGCTGTAAGTCGTAGATGCGGTGTAGTAGCCGGTGGTTTTCAACTTGACGGTCACTTCCTCGCTGCCGCGATTCTCCCAGAACCATCCGTGAACGCCTGGGTAAGGTGCTACATAAGTCCCCTGCTGGGTGTCGTCGCGGCCCACAGCAAAACTCACCGAGTCTTCCGGCAGCGTGCCTTCCTCTTCACTGTGAAAATCAAACACCAGCTCGCCTTCAGCCTGCCACTCAAACATCATCGCCTGTCCCTCACCCAGCGTATATTTGTACTCGATCGACTCAAACGGAGCTAACGGAAACTCAACGTAGTCTGAAACAAAGCCCCGCTCTTCGGTGGACAGTGCACTGACCTGATATCCAGCCATACCGGTCAGGCCCATTTTCTCACCCAGCCCAGTGGAATCTATGTTGTATTCTGCGGGCAAAACAAACAAAACAAGGACCACTGCCGCGATCACGATGCTCAACACCAATGTGACACCCAGTTGTTTAGGTTGAACTTCTGCAGAAGGCATTCAGTCGCCATCCTGGGTTTGGACGATATACCGGTTGTGGCAGGCCAGGCATACGCTATACAACTGCGCACCCGCCTGGAAAAGCGCATCTGCGTCTTTAGCTTCTGCGGCATCGCGTGCCTTTATACCTGCGGTGGTTAACCCCTTAGCGTACTCCATCCAATCGCTGTCCTGGGCATAGCCAGGCATCATCAGCAAATTGCCGGATTCTGCAACCACAGTTGCAGCGTTGCGAACACTATCCCAACCCTCCTGGGTGGTTGGTTGCAGGTCAACTTCGCCTGCTTCCGTGACAATGTAGCCTGCTGAGTCCCAGAGGACATCCGCTACCGGTTCCAGATGCCAGTTCATGAATTCCAACACCGAGCCAGTGGGCGCAAAGTCTACGGCCTCGGTTTCAGCAGGTTGACTACAGCCTGCCAGACTTGTGATCAGAATCAGGAAACTGGTGCAGGTTCGAGAAAGAAAATTGGATCGCGCTGGCATCAGTTTCATGTGATTGCTCTCTGACGTTCGAAGAATTGAAGCTACATAATACCATGCTCAACCCTTCGAACCCCAGGCACACTGTGCTTGAACATGAATATCTCAGGCGGTAAAACCCAGCCAGGCTTTGAATATTGCAGCAACTCTTGGTGTAAATCGTGAACGGTTATAGGCATCAGCTAAGCGCTTTAAGTATTCAGATCGTGTGGGATATGAGAATAACGCTTTGCCCGCTGCACTCAGCCCTAAACCATTACTCATCAGCAGGCAGATCGGCGCAATCTGTTCACCCGCATCATGCCCGACAATGGTTGCGCCAAGGATTTTATCTGAACCTTTCTCGGTATATACCTGAGCGAAGCCATCACCGTGTATTTCTGCTCGACCGCGATCCAGTTCAGCAAAACTGAATTCATAACAATCGTAGTCAACGCCCGCGGTTTCGAGATGGTCCGGGTGCTGGCCGACCGATGCGACTTCAGGTTTTGTATAGGTACAGTGCGGTACAACAAGCTTGTCTATCGAGGCCGTGGGTGCAAACAGGGTATTCTGCACAATTGCCCTGGCTTGCGCGTCTGCGTGATGGGTGAACTGCAGCGCGGACGTACAATCGCCTGCGGCGTAAATTTTCTTATTTGATGTTCGAAGCTTGTTGTCCGTTTTGATCAAACCACGCTCTGTTATCTCTATGCCTGCGGACTGCAGGTTGAGTGTTTCGGTATTTGGCGTGCGCCCGAGAGCGACCAGAACATGAGAGGTCAGTACCTGCTCACCGGGAACGCTGATACTGTATCCAGCTGCGCCATTGTCAGCCGCCGTTACTGATTCAACACCCGCGCCGAGGTGCAGGGTCACACCGGCACTGCCCAATGCTGCCGCTACCGCGTCACTGGCGGCTGTGACTTCCAGAGGTAAGACTCTGGCTGCCATTTCAAATAAATGTACTTCAACGTTCAACCGCGCAAAAACCAATGCCAGTTCACAACCAATGGCACCGGCACCCAGAATTGCAAGGGAGGCCGGCTTCTCAGTTAAATCAAATACTGTTTCATTGGTCAGTGGATTGCAGTCACGAAGCCCCGGGATGGGCGGGATTGCAGCGCGCGCGCCGGTGCATATGGCACTCCGCCGAGCCGGCAATGGTTGATCGCCGACACAGATTTCACCGGCGCTGTTAAAACTGGCGTCGCCGAGAAAAACATCAACACCCGCCTCGCCATAACGCTCTACCGAATCGTGCGGCGCTATGCCGGCGCGGACCTCGCGCAGCCAGCTGAAAGCCTCATCGAAATCAGGATTTTTATGGTAACCCGTATACTCCAGGAGCGCCTTGCTGGGCACACAGCCTACATTCAGACAATCGCCACCCATACGGTGCCGTTCAATCAGTGCAACTTTAGAACCCAGACCAGCCGCGCCGATTGCGGATATCAGGCCGGCGGGTCCGGCGCCCACGACAACCAGGTGATAACGCCCCTGCGGCGTGGGATTAATGTAATCCGGCGGACTCAGCAAAGCCGCGGTGGTTGCATCAAACAAGTGGCCGGGATAACTCATTGCGGTTCTCCACCTGCGGTATCTAACTTGTTACTCAACGCATTGGTCGCGATACGTGAAATAACAATGGTGAGTATCAGTGTTGCCACGAGCCCAACATAAAGCGGCCAGTTACCCGCCGGCGATTCACCCAGGTCACCCGCCAACAAACTGGTCAGATCAGATGCGATTGAACCAAGATAAACGTACAACACAGTGCCCGGCATCATGCCGACCCAGGATACGACTACAAAGGTCCAGAACTTCACTGCGGTTAATCCCAAAGCATAGTTAAGCAAATTGAAGGGAAATACCGGGGACAACCGAGTTAATAGAACAATTAAAGCCCCTCGGTCCTGGATGGCGGTATCCAGCGCGGCAAAGCGTGGCACGCTGACTAACCGGGCAGACACCCAGTCTCGAGCGAAAAAACGCCCGATAAGAAAGGCAAGACTGGCACCTACCACGCTGGAAAAAGAAACGATTAAAAAGCCGTAACCAAGCCCGAATAGAAACCCCGCACCCAGCGTCAGCAAACTGCCCGGCAGCAGCAATACGGTGGAGGCGATATACAGGATAATAAAGACCGCCCAGGATACGGTACGGTTTTCATCTATCCAGGCGAAAGCGGCTGCGGCCCAGTCCGCCACTGGCAACAGCAACGCACTGACAAACAACACCACAATCGCAATGCCAAAAATAAGGGGTTTGCGCATTAAAGTTGCTCCGCCAGTTCACGCAGGGAAAATTTCTGCACTTTGCCCGTTGAGGTCTTAGGCAAATCGGTGAACACAACATTTTTAGGCACCTTAAAACGCGCCAGATGAGAACGACAATATTCGATAACGTCGCTATCGCTCAGCGTCTCCCCAGCACGCAGGGTAACAAAGGCACAGGGTGTCTCTCCCCACTTTTCATCACTCTTGGCAACCACTGCAGCTTCCATTATCTGTGGATGTTTGAACAACAGATCTTCGATTTCGATACTGGAAATGTTTTCACCGCCCGAAATAATAATGTCTTTGGAGCGGTCTTTTATCTGAATGTAGCCATCCTCGTGCCACACCGCGAGATCGCCGGAATGAAACCAGCCGCCCCTGAAAGACTCTTCAGTTGCGCTTGGATTTTTCAGATAGCCTTTCATAACATTGTTTCCGCGCATCATGATTTCACCGATTGACTGACCGTCTTTAGGCACTGGCACCAGCGTCTCAGGATCAGCAACCATCAGCCCTTCCAGCATCTGTCCGCCAACGCCCTGACGTGCTTTCAGCACAGCTTTTTCTGCCGGCTCCAGACCACCCCACAGATCGTCACGCCAGGCGCAAAGGGTGACCGGTCCATATGTTTCAGTTAAGCCGTATACGTGGGTGACATCAATGCCCATATTCTGCATTCCCTCAATGATTGCAGCTGGCGGAGCGGCACCTGCAGTCATCACTTTGACCTCGTGTTGAATCATTTGTTGCAAGCTTTTTTCGGCATTCAGCAGCGTGTTCAAAACCACCGGGGCGCCGCAGAAGTGAGTCACCTTGTGCGCGGCGATACTCCTGTAGACCAGTTCCTCACGCACCTGTCGGATACACACACTGGTGCCCGCATTGACGGCAAGCGTCCAGGGGAAACACCAGCCATTACAGTGGAACATAGGCAGCGTCCAGAGGTACACCGGGTGCTCTCCCATGTGCCATGTCAGCGCGTTCGATACAGCATTGAGATAGGCACCACGGTGATGATACACAACCCCTTTGGGATTGCCGGTTGTACCCGAGGTGTAGTTCAGAGCAATAGCCTGCCACTCATCGTCGGGCAGGAACTCAGCTGCATCCACGGGCACCTCTACATCCCCATCAAACAGCAGCGCGCCTTCTTCGACCAGCGTCTCGTAGCTGTGCTCTCCTAACAGCTTACCTTCATCGCAGGTGCTGTCTGCTATATGAACAAGTTGGGGGGTCACTTCTGCGTCTAACAGCGCCTGCTCTGCCACCAGGCCAAATTCTTTGTCAACAAGGAAAACTTTCGCTTCACCATGAGAGAGAATAAAACCCACAGTGTTCGCGTCCAGGCGCATGTTAATTGCATTCAGGACAGCGCCTGCCATCGGCACAGCAAAATGCGCTTCAAACATTTCAGGTAGATTTGCACTCAATATCGCGACGGTGTCACCCTGTTGAACACCACGCTCGTGCAGTGCTCGTGCTACACAGACGCTACGCTGCCAGACGTCGAGCCAGCTTAGCCGACGCTCGCCATAAATTACCGCAGTTTTCTCTGGATAGATCGCTGCAGCCCGACGTAGAAAAGATATCGGTGATAGCGCGGTAAAATTGGCCTGGGTTTTATCCAGATCGGGTTCGTATATTCCCACAACAGTTCCCGTGTTAAACGTTACTCTGAAAGAGTTGAGATGAGCTGGCTGCGCAAAGCAGCCAGACGACGTTCAGGTAGAGCGATGGCGCGCCTTTGCTGCAGATCCATTCGCACTGCCGCCGCTTGCGCTGACACGGCGATGCGACCGTCCCCAGCGTGATACATTAAATGGGCAAACTGCTGAACCTTGGCG
>CBDUMB010000184.1:0-6581 GCA_965368205.1 uncultured Pseudomonadaceae bacterium
CTTCGCTGCGGAAAGTTTTAATCAGTGACAGGCCATCAATTTTAGGTAAACCCAGATCGATGACTGCCGCGTCGTACTCATATTCACGTCCAAAATACAGGCCTTCTTCACCATCGGCGGCGAGGTCTACCGCGTAACCTTCACCTTTGAGATGGCTGCCCAGCTGCTCACGCAAACTGTCTTCGTCTTCAACAATCAGTATTCGCATATCTGCCTATCAATCTAATGGATGCTTTGTTCGGGTAAGGCTTTTTCGACCTTTTCAGCGACCGCCTTTCACTCGGCCCTGCTGATCAACTGTTACCGTAATCACGCGCTCTCCGTCTACCAGCATACGGACCCGATAAACCGTATTGCCACCACGCTGTTTAGGCGTCGCTGACAACACACGTCCGCCGACTTTCTGGCGCGCCAGCGAAGTGGCTTTATCAATTGAGATCCCTGGCGCCGGCGCAAACGATTGGCCGTTGCTCAAACCGTTACGGGGTTGCTCAACGCTGCTCAGGCCATCACGTGGTTCTGCCGCATGCACAGGCAGAGCCAGCAACGCAGACAGTAACAGCACACCCTTGAGCACCTGCCGGCGCCTCTTCGAGCGATTGTTGCTTGTATTGTCCATGACTGCTGACCTGACCTTGAAGGCGTTTATTGTACGCGTAAAAATTAGTGCGTTAACAGAGTTGCGCGCGGTGACCCGTTAACCCGCCGGGCTCACATGAACCCGAACACGAATGGAATCACCTGGGTCTCTGGGCATACGTGTCTGGTAAGTTTGACCCGCGTACCGGTAACGTACATCGTACCCGCTCAGCTGTTGTTCAGAGCGGTATTCGCTGACGGTTTCGCAGACTTCTTCGTTTCGATACTGCGCAGGCGCACCACGATAGTGGCGATTCTGACGAGCGATGTCCGCGCCAATAGAGCCACCCAGCACCGCACCTACAACTGTACCCACCTGCTTGTTGCGCTTCTTATGGCCTACCGCGTTACCCAGTGCACCACCGATAATGGCGCCCAGGATAGGACCAGTCGCAGACGCACGATGTTCCGGCGCATGGCGGTAAGCCACCTGCTCCATACGACACTCCTGTACCGGCACTTCATATGACACGGTTTCATAAACGGGTTGGGCACTGACCACGCGGGCCCGATCATAGGTAGTGGCGGACAAGGCTAAACCTGGCACCAATACCAGCGGCAAGGCCGCAAATGTGGCTTTCCTGAACAGCGATTTTTTGTCTGTGTTGATCATTTTAATGCCTCGTGGTTGATCGATTCACGGGTGCCATATTAGGTACTGTCAACTGAACGCCATCTGAATAAATCAGCGGTTTTCGGGCAGCCGTTTGGGCGTCAGCAAGACTGTGACATCGGTCACCCGATGCCCCTCGTCAAGGGCCAGCACAAAGCCCGGTGTGGCAGGCGTCTGCTGCCAGAGCGCCTTGGTGAGTCTTTCATAATGCGCTATAAATCGGGCTATCTGATCTGCATCCATACGC
Source organism: uncultured Pseudomonadaceae bacterium (assembly GCA_965368205.1). GTDB lineage: Bacteria > Pseudomonadota > Gammaproteobacteria > Pseudomonadales > Azotimanducaceae > UBA4421. The sequence continues at coordinate 1,500 of CBDUMB010000184.1, forward strand.
TGAGCAGGTGGAATCTGCAGCTCCTGCTGGCTACGCCAGGCGTGGACCTGAGCAAAACCGGGGACCCGCAGGTGCACCCACAAATCAACTTTCTGCCACAGGCTTTCATAGTGCTGACGCAGCTGTTCATTGACCCAGGAACGCCACTTGCCCTCAGCATCCTCGTCACGCTCCAGGTCATTACAGGGTGTACGCAGAGCCGACACAGGCTGCGCTTTAACCCCCAAACACCAACCTTCAAACACCAGCACTTCGGCGTCAATCTCACGCTCAGCGACCCGATCATCAAGGCCTTTATCAAAAGTGGGCACACACAGACGGGTTTGACCACGGTGCACTTCGTCAAGCATCCGGTGCAACCACTGCCAGTCGTGAGTACCCGGCACACCGCGCGTATGCAACAGAGGATGTACCTGTTTAGCAAGTTCCAGGCGTGCTTTTCGGGTGAGATAAAAATCGTCTATCGACACCGCCGCGGCTTGTTGCCCCGCGGCTATCAGAGTGTCCTGAAGACTCTGTGCAAGCGTTGACTTGCCACTGCCTTGACTACCGCTGATCGCGATAACCCGAGCCCCGGTAGCCAGCGCTACCGCTGCAATCAGGGCACTGGCCTGACGCCAGTCCACAAAACCTGGCGCGGCTTCGGGCAGTGTTAATGGCTGGGCCAGCTGCTGTGAAGCCTGACGCTGTGCAGAAGGCCAATCAAACAAAGTTGTTGCAGTCATCAACGCGGTTTCCAAACAGTGAAAGACACAACCGCTCCCTGACTCACGCCAGCCGGGGAACCATATTTGATTTGTGAGTCTAACCAATTCACACGAAGAGCGAATAACATTGAATAATATCATCACATCTTATAACCGTTTGTATGATCGTGTGTTTGGCCTGATCAGCAATCACCTGGGTGGCGTGGTGTCTATCGCGCTGCGTCTGATTCTGGGTCCGGTACTCATTGGCGCTGGCTGGGAAAAAATCAGCGGTGACAACTGGTTCAGCCAGGACCTTTTACCTTTTCCTTTTAACGTTATCCCGGTGGAATTATCCTGGTTTCTCGCCAGTTGGACGGAATTCATCGGCGGCATCTGTTTGCTGCTCGGGCTGGCCACACGTGTGTGGGCCATTCCATTGGCGGTGACGATGCTGGTCGCCGCTGGGTCCGTACACTGGGACAATGGCTGGCCCGCTGTTGCGCCATCCAACCCCGCACAGATCTGCGTTCCTGATACCGAAGCCCACGCCCAATCCAATGTTCTGCAGCGCTACATTAAATGTTACAACGTCAACGAGCGCACCATCGAAGCCTCTAAGCGGCTGTCCCGCGCAAAGTCCATTCTGCGTGAGCACGGTAACTACAGCTATCTGAATGGCAGCGGCAGTATTGTGAAGCTCAACAACGGCATCGAATTTGCGATGATGTACTTTGCCATGCTTATGGCGTTGCTGATCATCGGCGGTGGCCGCTATTTCAGCCTGGATTACTACCTTGCCTTACTGTTTAAACGTCAAGCGTAAGGCTATCCACAATGGTGTAAACTGCGCGCCGCTAAACCAATGGCGCGCAAGCCAGCCATACGCTCAGCTTGCCTGCGGAACACGCCAACGTAATCATTCGCTTTAAGGAGCTATCTTGAAGTACTTACTTTCTTTCACCATTTTGTTCCTCACACTCAGCGGCTGTGGCGCCAATGCGCCGGTGCCCGCTGATGAGCTGAGCCAGTCAGCAGAGGACAAAATTACCCTCCGCAAGAGCCCCAATGACAGCCGTGAATACCGCTATCTGCAATTGCCCAATAAATTGCGCGTTGTCCTGGTCTCAGATCCAAGCACCGAAAAAGCCGCTGCTGCCATGGCCGTTTTCAGAGGCAGCAATCACGAGCCAGAGGCACACCCTGGGCTTGCCCACTTCCTGGAACATATGCTCTTCATCCAAACCGAAGCTTATCCAGAACCCAGCGCTTTTCAGGACTTTGTCAGCGCCAACGGCGGCAGCACCAACGCCTACACCGCCCTTGACCACACCAACTATTTTTTCGACGTAAAGGCTTCAGCTTTTCCGGAAGCATTGGATCGTTGGGGGCACTTTTTTATCTCACCGATCATCAGCCCGGAGTATTCTCAGCGAGAAAAAAATGCCGTTGATTCCGAATATCAGATGCAGCTGAAGAACGATGGCTGGCGCGGGTATATGGTCGGCAAACAGGCCATCAATCCAGAACATCCAAACTCGCGCTTTACCATCGGCAGCCTCGAGGTATTGTCCGGCGATATTCACAACGAATTGGTCGAATTTTTTGAAACGCAATATTCCGCCGATCAAATGGGTCTGGTGATTGTTGCAGACCAATCTCTGGACGCGCTGGAGGCTCTGGTCACGCCCCTGTTCACACAGATAGAAAATAAAGATATCGGACCCGCGTACCCGAGCGTTGAGCTGTTTAAAGATGGAATGTTGCCTGCAACCCTGAAAATACAGACCATCGAAGAGGGTGCCAGCATCAGCTACCTGTTCCCCTTGCCCGCCGCACGTGAGCACTACAAGAACAAGCCAGAGCAGTATTTCTCCAATCTGCTTGGGCACGAAGGCGAAGGCAGCTTACACCAGTTGTTAACCCGTAAAGGCTGGATCCAGAGTTTAGGTGCAGGTGTCGGCGAAATGGACCGCAATACCAGTGCCATGATGGTCAACATCGACCTGACCCCGCTGGGAGAACAACACACTGACGAAATAACCAACATGGTCTTTCAGGCGATTGAACTGATCAAACAGAGTCCACCAGAGCTGTGGCGATTTGAAGAACAGGCGGTTGTGGCCGAAATGGCTTTCCGTTTTCAGGAAAAGTCTTCCGCAACCGGGCTGGTGTATCAGCTGGCGCCGAGGATCGATGAATATCCCGCCGAAGATTTATTGGTTGCACCGTACCTGATGGAAGATTTTGATGCCAAAGTCATCAAAGACCTTATGAGTTATCTGCGCCCGGACAACGTACTGGTTGAAATCTCCGGGCCGAACATCGTCGGCGATCAGGTAGAACCCTGGTTCAAGGTACCCTTCAGTCTCGCTCGCGGAGACATAAAGCAAACCGTAGTTGCAGATGTAAATTTGTCCCTGCCTGAAGAAAACCCCTACCTGCCTGAAAATCTGGAGCTGGTTGCTGCAAACGATGAACCCTTGCAGGCATATGCCCAAACCCCGGAACTACAGCTCTGGCTGAACTCAGACGTTCAGTTTGGCAGCCCGCGTGCCAACATTTTTCTCGAGCTGGCGATTGAAGGTGGCCTGGTCAGCCCAGCCGATAGAGGCATCGCGCACCTCTACCGCCTGATTGTTCAGGATGCCCTCAGTAAAGATGTGTATCCTGCCTACCTTGCCGGTCTGAGCTATTCCATCAGCGTACCTGACTCAGGCTACGAAATTCGTATTGGTGGATATCAGGATCAACAACAGGCGCTGTTAGAGAGCGTATTAGATGCATTTCTTAATACCGAACTGGACCCTGAACGTTTCGCCACACTGAAAAATCAGCTGATCAAAGACTGGCGCAACGCAGTCAACGATCGACCTTACAGTCAGGCGTTCTCTGCGATTTCAGATACCCTGCGCAGCGGACGCTGGCCGCGCCCGATGTTAATCGATGCACTGGAGTCTGTTGAACTGGCAGACCTGCGGGCCTGGCGTAAAAGCAGGCTGGACAGTTTCACGGTCCGGGGCCTTATACACGGTAACGTCGTTAAACAGGACGCCCGGCAACTGGAGCAGTTACTTCGATCTTCTCTGACGCTGGATGCCCATAACTTCATCACGCCCGAAGTTAAAGATGTCGATAACGCCCTGCGCCTGCAGCTTGAGGTAGACCACGCTGATGCCGCCATGGTTCTGCACGTACAGAACGCCGATGAAAGTTTTGCCAGCCGGGCACGCAGTTCACTTGCGGCGCAGATCATGCATCCTTCGTATTTCCAGGAGCTGAGAACTGAACAACAGTTAGGCTACGTGGTGAGTGTGTCGAACCGGCCCGTGGCCAAGCGCGGTGGCGTTTCATTTATTGTGCAATCGCCAAATACCTCTGCGGCTGAGCTGGAACAGGCCACGCTGAAATTTGTTGATGACTTCGTCAGTGCGTGGCCAGAAGTCAGCACGGCAGAGTTTGAGCAACAGAAATCCGGCCTGATCACGCGATTGCTGGAAAATCCGAAAAATCTGAACGAAGCTTCAAACCGATACTGGGCAGATCTGACCGAAAACGTCATGACCTTTGACAGTCGCGAACAGGTGGCCGATTTAGTCGCCGGGCTTTCTCAGGCGGATATGCAGAATTACTTTGTTCAGGTGCAGGAGAAACTGCAGAACCATCGACTGCTTGTGTTCACCCCGGGGCGATTTGCAGAGATTCCCCAGCGCGGTCAGCTCCTTGGTAACGCCGCAGAACCCTGGGAAGCAGACGCGCCCGCCAGTTGAAGCTTATAGGGCGGCAAGGACTCGAGCAGCGCCTTGCCGTACCGTTTGGTGACAATACGTTTATCCAGCATGGTGATTGTGCCGTGGTCGTTTTCATGCCGTATGAGACGACCACATGCCTGCACCAGCTTCAATGCTGCATCCGGCACTGATATTTCGTAAAACGCGTTACGCCCCCGAGCTTCCGCCCATTCCGCCATTGCCTGATCGACAGGGTCGTCGGGTACCGCAAACGGCAACTTCACGATGATGACGTGGCGGCAATAGTCGTCCGGTAAATCCAGGCCTTCAGAAAAACTCGCCAGGCCAAATAGATAAGAGGGCAGACCAGCATCAACGCGTTTGCGGTGCTCCGCTAACAACACCTGTTTGGCGCCCTCTCCCTGCACAAACATTTTTTCGTCAAGATCCTTAGGCAGCGCTTTAACCACCGCATTTAGCTGACGCCAGGAAGTGAACAACACTAACGCGCTGACCTCCTGGGCTAACAGATCAGGTAACAAGGACACCACTTCGTCGGTATGGGCATCAAAATCCCGTGGCTCAGATTTCATCGGCGGCACCACAAAACGGGCAATTTCCGGGTAGTTGAACGGGCTGGGGATCCGCGCACGCAACACATCAGC
>CBDUMB010000185.1:0-6580 GCA_965368205.1 uncultured Pseudomonadaceae bacterium
AATCCAGGGTTTGGCGCCGCTCGTCTATGCCTTCAAAAAAGGGATCGTCGGAATCTTCGATCCGATCAAATCGGTAACGCGACACCAGATCAATCTTGAAGTGATCGCTGTCTAAAAGGTGTACGCCAAAGGACGTACCGTGGGCAAAGAGATACTCCCCTTCGTAATAGTACAGCGGCACCAGATCGCTGGAATTTTCATTATCCTGACTGGAAACGTTCGACACTCCTTTGTAGGGCGTGTCTCCAAACCTGCGACCAAAACCCAGGGCCACAGTGCCTTTTGGTACATTATCTAACTGAATCTCGGTCACCTCTCCCGCGGCATGAGCGGTTGGGTGATACAGACACAAAAAACACAGCAACCCGCCGTAAGACAGGATCCGCAACAAAACATCACCCATGAGGGACTTTTTCCTAGTAACTTTCAGTGCATAATTTGCACGCAATGGTATGCAAAGCCTGAAAAGATTGCACGAACGCGCAGAACAGCAGAACACACACGCTTATTTTCGGAGACAAAGTCTATGACCATCCAACTAAGACAGATCTGCCTGGTGGCCCGCAAACTTGAACCGGTGATCGAAGACTTGACCGCCATCCTGGGCATCAATCGCTGTTACATCGATCCAGGTGTCGGTGTGTTCGGGCTGGAGAATACGTTGATGCCGCTTGGGCGCAATTTCCTCGAAGTGGTTGCACCGGTGCAGGACAATACAGCGGCTGGTCGCTACCTTGATCGCCGCAATGGTGATGGGGGTTATATGGTCATCACCCAGATCGATACGTTTGAAAATCAGCAGACCATTCGCCAGCGCGCTTTAGACAACGGCATACGTGTGGCGCACGAGTCGCAGCGGGACGGCTGGAACCTGTGCCAGCTACATCCGGGCGACTTGAAAGCGGCGTTTTTCGAACTGGAATATGATGCCCATGAAGATTTCGAGGGGCATTGGAAACCCGTTGGTGGATTCGGCTGGGAAGACAAAGTCAAACAGGATGTGACGGTCGATTTTGTGGGTGTTGAACTACAGGGCAGCGACCCGGTTGAGCTTGCCGAACTCTGGAGCACGGTGGCGGGATGCCCGGTGCATCGTGACGGCGCCGAACTATCGATGACGTTAAACAATGTGCAAGTGCGCTTTGTGGAGGCGCAGGACGGGCGCGGACCCGGCCTTGGCGGTCTCGATATCAGCGTTAAAAACCGATCTCATATTCTCAATGAAGCCAAAAAGCGCAACTGCTACATCAGCGATGATCGGGTCGATATCTGCGGCACGCGCTGGTATCTGCATGACGCGTGAAGGGTCTGAGGTACAAAATCCTCACAAAACCACAACGAGCCTTCACAAGCACGAGCCCTGATGCTGTTACCTTTATTCAAAGGATTTAATTGGGTGGATATTTTGACAACCTACATGTTGAGATCATCAAAACGACGCACGCTGGTTGTACGATATGACCAACAGCCGTTGGTTTTCAGCAGTCGCTTCGCCGCGTGGCGTTACAAACGCAAACTGGGCAAGTCGCACTGGGAGATCGTTGCACAGAGCAACGACGACCATCATCAGCCAGAAACCGACCAGGCGCTCGCCGGTTAGACGTTACAATTTCCAGCAGCAGGACAATCAACGCAGCGCTAACTGCCAATATTGATGTCCGCCTGAGGCAATGATCGGTATCATGCCGACCCCGCGATCATGCGCGACTTGCTCAACCTGGACTGACTCAACTTGAATACCGCTTTGCTGCCCTCGCTGCTGCCTTCCATTGCCCAACGTATCGCTAATGAACTCTCCGTAAGATCAAATCAGATCGATGCGGCTGTTACTTTGATTGACGAAGGCGCAACGGTGCCTTTCATCGCCCGCTATCGCAAAGAAGCCACAGGCGGACTGGATGATACCCAACTGCGTCACCTGGACGAACGACTGGGCTATCTACGCGAGCTTGAAGAACGCCGGCTGTCGATTGCCAAAGAAATCGATGGGCTTGGCAAGCTGGATGAAGCGTTGCGCAGGAAAGTAGCGTTAGCAGAAACCAAGCAGCGCCTGGAAGATCTTTATCTGCCTTACAAGGTGAAGCGCAGGACCCAGGCTGAAATTGCAAAAGAAGCAGGCCTTGAAGCCCTGGCAGATGAATTGCTTGCCGATCCAACTCAAGTGCCCGAAACATGTGCCGCAAAGTACATCCGCGAACCGTTTACAACTGACGCGGGTGACAACCCGGGTGTTGCAGATGCCAAAGCCGCCCTGGATGGCGCCAGCGCAGTTCTCACCGCCCGATTCAGCCAGGACGCAGACCTGCTGACAGATCTGCGCGATATGCTCTGGCACCAGGGCATCCTCGTCTCTGAAGTGGTCAAAGACAAAGAAGCAGAAGGGGCGAAGTTTCGCGACTACTTTGACTATTCCGAAGCCATCGCCAAGGTGCCTCCGCACAGAGCGCTTGCTTTGTTTCGCGGTCGCACGGCGACCATTCTGCGTCTGTCTCTGAAACTGCCCGAAGAACTTGAAGTCACCGGCTGGAGTGCTGAGCATGGCCCTTGCGAACGACGTATCGCCGGCCATTTTGGTTTAAGTGATGAGGGCCGCGCGGCAGACGCCTGGATTTCAAGCGTCGTGCGCATGACCTGGCGAGCCAAATTATCGTTCTCTATTGAAGCAACCCTGTTTGGTGAACTGCGACAAACCGCCGAGCAGGAGGCGATTCGAGTTTTTGCGCAGAACCTCGAAGATTTATTGTTGGCGGCTCCCGCAGGCAACCGCGCAACACTAGGTCTCGACCCGGGTATCCGCACCGGCGTGAAAGTTGCGGTTGTCGATGGCACCGGCAAACTGCTGGACACCGCAACCATCTACCCGTTTGCCCCAAAGCATGATGTGAAAGGCAGCATTGCCACTCTGCACACGCTGGCTAAAAAATACGCCGTGGACCTCGTGGCGATTGGTAACGGCACCGGCTCCCGCGAGACAGAACAGCTGGTCAACCAGCTCAAGCAGGACCAGCCAGAATTAGGACTGGTGCCAGTGGTCGTTTCTGAGGCCGGCGCTTCGGTCTACTCCGCCTCAGAGTTTGCTGCGCGCGAATTCCCTGAACTGGATGTGAGCCTGCGTGGCGCGGTCTCCATTGCCAGGCGTTTGCAGGACCCATTGGCAGAACTCGTTAAGATCGAACCTAAAGCCATTGGCGTTGGCCAATACCAGCACGATGTCAGCCAGACTTACCTGTCGCGCGCACTGGAGACCGTTGTAGAAGACTGTGTCAACCGGGTGGGTGTGGATGTGAATACCGCCTCCGCGCCACTGCTGTCCCGTATTGCAGGTTTGAGCTCGTCTCTGGCGGACAACGTGGTTGCCCTGCGAGACAAGCAGGGTGTGTTCAAACGACGCGAAGATCTGCTGAATGTACCGCGACTGGGTCCAAAAGCGTTTGAGCAGGCCGCAGGATTTTTGCGCATTGCTAACGGCGATAATCCATTGGATGCGTCCGCTGTACATCCGGAAGCCTATCCGGTTGTTGAACGCATCCTGAAAGATCTGGGAACCCCCATCAATCAAGCCATGCGCAGCCCTGATCTACTCAAACAAATTGATCCGCAGAAATACACGGATGACAAATTTGGCCTGCCAACCATTCAAGACATCATTGGTGAACTGGAGAAGCCCGGACGGGATCCACGACCGCAATTCAAAACCGCAACATTCAAAGAAGGTGTCAACGAGTTGAAGGATCTTGCCGCCGACATGGTGCTCGAAGGCGTTGTCACCAATGTGACCAACTTCGGCGCCTTTGTTGACGTCGGCGTACACCAGGATGGATTAGTGCACATCTCAGCTCTGGCAGACAAATTTGTGAAAGACCCTCACGAAGTTGTCAAAGCTGGCGATGTCGTACGCGTAAAGGTCATGGATGTTGATGTGTCACGCAAACGCATCAGTCTGACCATGCGCCTGGGTGACGCCGCTGAAAAACCAGCTGGTTGGGAACAAAGTTCAAATACATCAACTGCGCGCAAGCCCGACAACAATCAGCGTCGCGAGCGTCGCAAAGGCCAAGCGCCGCAAACAAACAAGCCCCAGGGCGCCATGGCAGATGCTTTTGCCAAAGCGCTTAAGAAGTAGTTGGCGACTTCTGTCTGATCCGAGCCCACGCAAGTGTCGCGAACATCAACAACAGAGCCGGTGCGGCGCTGATCAGCAGCACCGACCAGCCGAAATAATAGAGCACAACGCCAGCCAGTAACGAGGCCGCCGCTGAAGCACTGAAGACGCTGAAATCGTTCAGCGCCTGAGCGCGAAAACGTTCCGCTGGCCGATAGCTCTGCACCAGTTGGGTTGTGCCGCCGACAAATAGAAAATTCCAGCCGATCCCCAGCATCACCATAGAAAACCAGTAATGCATAAGGTGATGGCCCGCAAGGCCAATGCCTAACGTGGCTGCCAACGTGATTGTACCCAGCGCCATTACACGGGACAGGCCAAGTGTTGAGATCAACCAAGGCGTAATCAGAGAAGGCAGATACATGGCAATCACATGTGCACGAATCACATCAGAGGCTTCCTGCAGCGAGTACCCGGTGCCCACCGTCATACTCAGAGGTGTTGCCGTCATGACATACGTCATAACGCCCTGGCCTACAACGCCAGCCAGTACCGCGGTGAATAATGCCGGGGCAAGCAGCATACGCAACATTGGACGCGGCGCCTCATCAATGGATACATGCTCTGTCTGGGATGCCTGACGTTTCAGCGCCAACAACATCATTCCGCTGGCCAGGTACAGCGCGATGAGACCGTAAAAACCAAAGCCATAAGGCGCCTCGGGATTTCGCGTGGCGGACAGGCTTACCAGCTCTGGTCCCAGGAAGGCACCACATATGGAACCTAACAGAATAAAAGACACGGCGTGGCTGACCTTGTCTGGAGACACACTCTCTGCAGCGGCAAAGCGGAACTGTTGACTGAACCCCAGGCTGCCACCAACCAGCGCCGTCGCAATACAGAAAAGACCAAAGTTATTCGCTTCAAGCGCCAGCGTGGCGACCCAGGCGCCACTCGCCGCAATTAACGTAGCGATGACAAAGCCCCATTTGCGGCCGAGACGCTGCATCGTGAAGGCCGCCGGAATAGTAGAAACAGCCGTCCCCACAACCATAAGCGCTACAGGCAATGTTGCTAACGAAGGATCTGAGGCGAGCGTATGGCCGACTATGCCACCAACGGTTACCAGCAGGATTGAGCCAGACACGAATACTATCTGGCAGGCAAACAACACCAGCAAATTTCGATTTATGAAACCCATAGGCGGCTTTAATCTAACTCAGGCAGTGCAAAGGCTATAAGTTCCGCGTCTTCACCAGCACCGCCGGCGGCCAGCACAACATATTGTCTGCCTTTATACACATACGTCATCGGCGTACCCATGGGTGCAAGCGTCATGCGATGCTCCCACTCAACCTTGCCGGTGGCTTTGTTGAATGCGCGTAAATACCGTTCAGTGTCTGAAAGATTGAAGCCAACGGGTACAGCCTGGGCTTGATTGATAAACAGCAGGGTTTTAGTCACCAACGGCCCACCGCTGGTCAGAAACGAAACACTATGTGCTCCGAGCGGGCCCAGGTTGAGATGCTTGATGGCTGGATGATCCGTGGGCCCCTGCCCGTGCGGTACCTGCCAGGCTATGGAACCGTTATTCAGATCAATGGCGGTGACTGTGCCATAAGGCGGCTTTAACAGTGGCAGCCCCTCAGGCCCGAACGGAATGGCACTGAAATCAACCAGATAGTCTGCCTGGCCTTCTTTACCTGGTGCTACGCTTGCTGGCGTCGGCAGGTTTGCCGCCTGCAGGAAAAGATAACCGGTTTCAGGATCCACCCCGGCACCACCCCAGTTTGCACCACCGGCAGCGCCAGGCACCTGTATAACAGCCTTCTTGCCATCTTCGCCAGCCACATTGGGGGGCTCGAACAGTGGCCCCAGCCTGAATTCTTCAACAATTTTCAATGCCGCTGCACGCAGCTCCGGGGTGAAATCGATCAGGTCATCTTCGCTGATACCCTGTTGCACAAAAGGCGGGGGTTTTGTCGGGAACGGTTGCGTAGCTGCAGTCTGCTCACCGGGCACATTTGATTGTGGCACGGGTCGTTCTTCAATTGGCCACACCGGCGCGCCGGTGACGCGATCAAAAACGTAAGTGAAACCCTGTTTACTCACCTGAGCTACCGCCTGAATCTTTTTACCGCCTGCTTCGATGTCGACGAGGGTGGGTGCGGCGGGGAAATCGTAATCCCACAGACCGTGATGGACAGCCTGAAACTGCCAGACCACGTTGCCACTTCTGGCATCCAGGCAGACCAGGCTTTCTGCATAACGATTGTCCCCCTTACGGTGGCCACCATAGTAGTCATTGTGAGGGGTGCCAGTGGGGATGTAGACATAACCCAGTTCTGGGTCTGCACTGAAGGTGGTCCACGCGTTCGCGGCACCACTATAGCGCCAGCTTTCATCCTCCCAGGTTTTGCTTGCCGGGTCGTCGCCCTGGGCTACCGTTTCAAAGGTCCAGATCTGCTTGCCGGTACG
>CBDUMB010000186.1:0-6531 GCA_965368205.1 uncultured Pseudomonadaceae bacterium
TATTGGGCTACATCTTTGGCACCAATCAGATCATCACATACCGAGGTGATGCTGTGCAGTTGAGCAACCAGCTTGAAACAGCCAACAAAAGAGTTATTGAGCTGGATGCCCAGCTTATTGATGCGCAGTTAAATCTCAACGTGTTGCGTGAGGCAAGTAACAGTCTCCGCGAAGATCTTACCAAGGAACTGAGTAAAACTGCGCGATTGGAAGAAGAAGTCACTTTCTTCAAAGGATTGATGTCACCATCGAGCCTGACCAAAGGCTTGCAGGTGGCTGAACTGGAACTGGTCGCGCTGCCCGAGGCAGGCGAATACAACTTTCAGCTCCTTTTAACCCAGGTCGCGTTGCGGCGCGGGTTTATCGCTGGTGAAGTCCGTTTAGATGTGATTGGTCGTTACGCAGACGACCCGGACGCAGGCGAAGCAGTGCTATCCCTCACAGAATTAGCCGCCTTAGAGGCCTATCCTATGAAATTCCGGTTTCGCTATTTTCAGGATATGAATGGCAACCTGGTTCTGCCTGATAATTTTTCGCCTGCGCGGATTCTTGTCACAGCAAAACAGTCTGGCAAAGAGCCGCTGCAGGTGAGCTTTCCCTGGCCTGATCTGGAGAGGCCGGAAAAAGAGGCCTGATATAAAGCGGCCTGGATTGGAAAGCCAGGAACTGGAAAAGGACGTGTAACTCAGGCCGCATCTTGCAGATGTGCGATCGCAGAGATTTAAGGACAGGAAAAATGGCAAGACAGAAATTCGACAAAGGGGTCACCCTGATCGCACCTCACACCGAGGTGGTAGGGGATATCAATTTCAGTGATCAGCTCTATGTGGCAGGCAAAGTATCCGGCAATGTTGTCGCCAGCAGCGAAAAAGCAACGCTGGTGGTTAGTGAGGAAGGCTGTGTGGCGGGCGAGGTGCGTGTACCGAATATCATCATTAATGGTCTGATCGAAGGCAATGTTTACGCCAGCAACAAAGTAGAGCTGGCACCCCAGGCCAAGGTAAAAGGGAACCTCTACTACAAGCTCATAGAAATGCAGTTAGGCGCGTTGGTTGATGGCCAGCTGGTCCATGAGGAGGCTATCCCTGAGGCCAATGTGCACAAACTCAACGTCGATGCCAATGCCGACGGCTGAGCCTGGCCCTGTTTGACATTCGCTTGACCGCGCAAAACGGTGCTGTAGATTACGCTGCAGTTGTATCAATAGTAAGCAGAGGATCGTGGACACAAACATAGCCTTTTCCGACCGTGCAGCGAGCAAGGTCAAGCATCTGATAGAAGCCGATGGCGACGCATCTTTGCGCCTGCGGGTGTTTATTACCGGAGGCGGGTGTAACGGCTTTTCTTACGGATTCACCTTTGATGATGATGTTGCAGAGGATGATGCTGTGATCAGCCGTGGAGGGGTTTCCATGGTGGTAGATGCGATGAGTTACCCTTACCTGGATGGCTCAGAAGTAGATTACGTCGAAGATCTTAATGGCGCGCAATTTGTAGTCACCAATCCTAACGCCGCGGCCACCTGCGGTTGCGGCAATTCGTTTTCTATCTAGCTGAGTAACTTACGTACGACCCGTCATTTCAGGCGGGGTAGATAGCACCCAAGACCCGGCCACTTCTGGCACCGGTCACTGCCGGTTCGTTGCCGATAAGCCCTTGTAAACGCTGGTGTGCCAGCCAGCCAAACAGCGCGGCTTCAATATCATCGCCTCCAATTCCGTGCGCCTCGCTAGGTAGTACTTCGGCTTCACACCTTTGCTCGAGTGCCTGCATCAACGCAGAATTGAGTCTGCCACCCCCGCATACCACCAGAGATTGTGTGTCTGGCGCCCAACGTTTGATCGCCTCGGCCGTGCATGCGGCGGTTAATGCCACAAGTGTTGCCTGAATATCTGCAGCGCCGGCATTTGTCTGTTCAAAGTGGGGGGTCAACCAGTTCAGATTGAAATACTCTCGGCCGGTACTCTTAGGAGGCGGCAGCGCAAAGTAGGGATCGGTCAATAAAGCGCGTAACAAGTGCTGATCAATCTTACCTGTCTTTGCCCAGCGTCCATCCTGGTCGTAATTATGACCGGTATGCAGTGCACACCAGGCATCCATCAGCGCGTTGCCCGGTCCGGTATCAAATCCGCTGGGTGTGTCCCCGAGAATGGAGATATTGCTGATGCCGCCAATATTCAGGACTACGGTCGCCTGTTCTGATTGGCCAAACAGGACTTTGTGAAAGGGTGGTACCAGAGGTGCACCCTGGCCACCTGCTGCCATATCGCGGCGACGAAAGTCGGCAACCGTCATCAGGCCGGTAATTTCTGCGATGTAATTTGGGTCGCCGATCTGCATGGTAAAACCATAATCATGTGCGGGTTCGGGCGGGCGGTGGCGAACGGTCTGGCCATGGGAACCTACGGCAGTGATGCTGCTGGGATCAATGTCATGCGCAGCCATAAACTGGACCAGGGCATGACCTATAAATGCGCCCAGTGCGGCATCGCTGCGACCCAGCAGGTCAAGGTCGTCTGCGCCGGGTTGTCCGAGGGCCAGTAACGTTTCTTGTAGTGCTTGAGGGAATGCGGTGGTGCTGGCGCTGCTAATAGACACCTGATTGTCTGTATCAACCTCCACCAGGGCGATATCCAGACCATCAACACTGGTGCCGCTGATGCAGCCTAGATAGCGTTGGGTGGGTTGCGCCGTCACCGTGCGAGGGCGAGGGAAACCTGGCTCTTATAGTTGTCCAGCAGCGCTAGGTATTGCTGTGTATGGGCATGAAAGAAAGGTAACTCGCCTTTGGGTATGGGCGCTGCATTGGGCAGTGATACGGTGCGGGGGTTCTGGTGCACACCATTGACCAGGAATTCATAGTGTAGATGTGGGCCGGTTGCCCAGCCGGTTGAGCCCACGTAGCCGATAATCTGCCCCTGTTTCACACGTTGTCCTGATTTAATGCCCCGTCCAAAGTTTTTCAGGTGCAAATACTTGGTCACAAACTGCTCGCCATGCTGGATAACAACGTAGTTGCCGTTGGCCTGGGTGCGTGAAGCGATTTTTACCTTGCCATCACCGGCGGCAAGAATGGGGGTACCGCGCGGTGCTGCATAGTCGATACCCCGATGGGGTCGTGAAGTTTTCCACAGCGGATGCACCCGGCGTAAGTTGAAGTTAGAGCTGATGCGCGAGAACTCGACGGGTGCGCGCAAAAAGGCTTTGCGCATGCTTTCGCCGTTGGGCGCATAGTAGCTGGGGTCCGCGCCTTCTTTGGCATATTGGATAGCCTGGTAGGGTTCATCCTGATTGACAAACTCTGCGGCGAGAATGTTGCCGTGGCCGATAAATTCGTCTTCATGGTAAAGCTCTTCATAGACGACGTAAAAAGCATCACCCGGACGAATGTCTAAAACAAAGTCGATATCCCACTGGAAGATTTGCGCCAGACGCATGGTGAGTGCATCTGATAAGCCAGCCCGTTGGCTGGCGACGAACAAGCTGTGATCGATGGTGCCATGTTTGTAGGCGAGCACACGTTCGGGTTCAGCGGTGATTTGTTCCGCATCAAAACTCTCACCATTGCGCTCGAATGCCAGTGTATCCAATGGCCCGCTGGAATAGTCCAGCCGCATCAGGCGCATTTCCTCGTCTACAAAAAAAGTCAGTTCGTGGCCTGGGAATATGCTTTTAAGACGGCTGCCCAGAGGTTTGCTGGTGCTGACCAGGTGCACGTCGCGAGCGCTTAAGCCATTACGTTTGAAAATAAGTGCAAGATTGTCGCCCGGCTGTACTTTTGTAGAGATTTCCTGCCACTGTGGTTGAGGGCGGGGCTCTGGCTCCGCGGCTCGCGGAGGTAGCATGGCCAGTTCCGCCACAGCAGGTGTGATAGCTTCATTTACGATAGCTTCCTGGCCGCTGAGAGCCTCATCCTCAATCTTCGGCAGGTCGAGAAGCACTGATTCAGTGGTGAACCGGTCTTCAGCGGGGTCGTCGGTGAATTTGGCGATGACAAAAGAAGACAAGCCAAAGGTCAAAATCACAACAATAAAAAGATGTGCGCGCGGAAATTGCAACGTGGTCATACCGTCCATTGTATTGCCGCTCTGCGCTCTGCGAGTCGCTAGCAAATACTCTTTAATAAACCGTAGCTTACGCTCGGAACCTCGTATCGAGCAGGGAGTATACGAATTTGCTCTTTCTGTGCCAGTAATTTTGTCACAGGTTGGCACTCTCGTATTTGCGGTCTAGGAGGGTTTTGCTATGGTTCGCATCCATTTTAGGGGTCGAAATTATGTCTGGTGAGCTCATTGCCGAATTGCAGTGGCGGGGTCTGGTTGCTCAGGTATCTGATCTTGACGGCCTTTCTGAACATCTGGATAGCGGCTCACGCACCTTATATTGTGGTTTTGACCCTACCGCGGACAGCCTGCATATTGGCTCGCTTGTACCTTTACTGGCGTTACGTCGATTTCAGCAGTTTGGACATACGCCTATTCTATTGCTCGGCGGGGCAACAGGGTTGATTGGCGACCCGTCGTTTCGCGATGACGAGCGCAGCCTGAATGATGAAGATACAGTTGCTGGCTGGGTTGAGGCCCTGCAGCGTCAGGTTGCCCCATTCCTCGATTTCGAAGGTAATAACAGTGCCTTGATTGTGAACAATTTGGATTGGACTAAAAATCTTGATGTCATCACCTTCCTGCGAGAGATTGGCAAACACTTCTCAGTTAACGCGATGATTGCACGCGAGTCTGTGCGCACCCGCCTTGATCGGGCTGATCAGGGCATCTCTTATACCGAGTTCAGCTATATGTTGCTGCAAGGTATGGATTATCTCGAGTTAGCTAAACGGCATAACTGCACGTTACAGATCGGCGGCAGTGATCAGTGGGGTAATATCGTCTCGGGCCTTGATCTGGTGCGGCGCCATCTCGGGGCTGATGCTGATGCGTATGCTTTGACGTTGCCCTTGGTGACCAAATCGGATGGTACCAAGTTTGGCAAAACCGCCAGCGGCGCGATCTGGCTCGACTCTGCTAAAACTTCTCCTTATACCTTTTACCAGTTCTGGCTTAACGCAGCGGATGCGGATGTTGATAACTTCCTCCGCCTATTCACTTTCCTTTCGGAGGAGGAGGTGCGTTCGCTTGTTACCGAATCCCGGGAGCGCCCAGAGCTGCGCAACGCACAGCGGCGGTTGGCCGAGGAAGTAACAGGCCTGGTCCATGGCGTAGATGCTGTCACGTCTGCCCAGCGTATCAGTGAGGCTTTGTTTGGTGGCGCTGTAGATACGCTGCAGGAAAGTGATTTGCAGCAGTTGCAACAGGATGGTTTGGCTTCAACCGCAATAGAAGAAGGTACGGGTGTGCTTACCGCAATGGTCGAAGCGGGATTGGTCAAATCAACTGGCGAGGCCAGGAAGCTTGTAGCCGGTGGTGGCGTGAAGGTTAATGGTGACGCTGTCACTGATCCGCGCGAGACGCTGCAATTCGCAGATGCCCTGTACCAGAAGTTCTTTCTACTACGCCGTGGGAAGAAGGTTTATCATCTGTTGGTACGGTCCTGAAAAGGCCCTGAAGTGCGGTCAAAAAAAATAATCGAAAAGAATTGAGATTAGTCTTGCACGAAGGTCCGCCGTACGTATAATACGCCTCCCTTGCTGCTGGGCACTAAGCCAAGCAGCCGTTCTTTAACAAGAAAATAGTGAGTACTGGATGCTGTACTTCACGCTTCCTCTTCATCCAAAAGAGGCACTTCCAAGGAAGTAAAAAGCGAGAAGGTCTACCAAGCAGCAGACTAGTACAACAAGCCATTCGTGTGGGAACACGTAATTCGTTTAGAGCAAATGATTCTTGACAATCAGAACCTTCGGGTTCGAAAGTCAAAACCAAAACTATCGTGTCACTCATGGCCTCAGCTGTAAAAAGCTTCGGTTATGGACTGATAACGAGATTAAACTGAAGAGTTTGATCATGGCTCAGATTGAACGTTGGCGGCACGCCTAATACATGCAAGTCGAACGAGAAAGTACCTTCGGGTATGAGTACAGTGGCGGACGGGTGAGTAACGCGTAGGAATCTACCTTCAGGTGGGGGACAACTCGGGGAAACTCGAGCTAATACCGCATAATACCTAAGGGTCAAAGTGGGGGATCTTCGGACCTCACGCCAGGAGAGGAGCCTGCGTTGGATTAGCTAGTTGGTGGGGTAAAGGCCTACCAAGGCTACGATCTATAGCTGGTCTGAGAGGACGATCAGCCACACTGGAACTGAGACACGGTCCAGACTCCTACGGGAGGCAGCAGTAGGGAATCTTGGGCAATGGGCGAAAGCCTGACCCAGCGATGCCGCGTGTGCGAAGAAGGCCTTAGGGTTGTAAAGCACTTTCAGTCGTGAAGAAAAGCTTAAAGTTAATAGCTTTGAGTCTTGACGTTAACGACAGAAGAAGATCCGGCTAACTCCGTGCCAGCAGCCGCGGTAATACGGAGGGATCGAACGTTAATCGGAATTACTGGGCGTAAAGCGCGCGTAGGCGGTTTGATAAGTG
>CBDUMB010000187.1:0-6517 GCA_965368205.1 uncultured Pseudomonadaceae bacterium
CATTGCTCAGGGCGCGGTTAACAGAACGCATGATTTTGGTATTAAAATCGTACAACTTCTGAGCTTCTTTACGTTCTGTAATGTCACGTAGAAAACCGACAAACATCTGCTCATTGTTTAAGTGGGCTGGTGTAACCGACAGATCTAACCACATGGTCTGCCCACTGCTGTGTCGACCCAGAACTTCCCGCCCAAGACCGATGATATTTGCGCGGCCGGTGTCGTGATAGGATTTGAGGAATTGATCGTGTCTCGAGGCGTCATCAGAGGTCATGAGCAGCGAAACATTCTGCCCTATCAACTGAACCGCATCGTAGCCAAACATTTCACAAATAGCGGGGTTTGCGCGACCAATAACCCCTTGTCCGTTGATGACAATGACTCCGTCAGCGAGGGAATCGACCAGCGATGCAAATTCAGATCTGGGTATTTCGGCTGATCGCACCTGCTCGGGATCACCAGTAAATTTAAGTTCAGGAGTGTTTTTCATCGTGAGTCGAAAAATAGTTGCACAACTGAGTATAGACAGCGGGAGGAAGAGCCGCCTGAAATAACGAGACCCGGTTAACGTTCACTGACATTTTCCGAGGAAGCAGAAGCAGGTCTGTTCACGCGACCTTTACGTTCAATATGAGGTGATGTTTGTATGAAAAGAAACCTTGCACCACCGCCACCCATTGCCCTGCTTCAAGAAGCGCTCACGCCGCTGCAGTTTTCGCTTCTCATGATGCAGGCACCGTCACTGGCCCAGGCGCCGAAAGGTCGGGGTGAAAAGGTGCTGGTATGGCCGGGTTTTGGCGCTGGCAACTCATCAACAATCTTATTGCGCAGCTATCTGAGTTTTCTCGGCTACCGCCCGCAGGGCTGGTCGCTGGGCACCAACAGTGGCGACGTGCTCAACACCCTTGACCAGCTCAAAGCGGATCTTCTGGCAGAACCATCGTCTGAACCCGTCTATCTTGTTGGTTGGAGTCTGGGCGGATATCTGGCCCGTGAAGTCGCGCGGGAATGTCCAGACAAGGTAAAACACGTGGTAACACTAGGCAGCCCGGTGGTCGGCGGACCAAAGTACACCTCCGTAGCTGGCGCATTTTCCCAGCGCGGAGCGTCAATAGATGAAATCGAACGACTGGTTGATGCCCGCTACGACATACCACTGAAGGTTCCCGTTACGGCCATCTATTCAAAAGCCGATGGCGTTGTCAGCTGGGAGGCTTGTATCGACCATCGCAGCCCCGACGTTGAGCATATTGAAGTGTTCAGCTCACACACAGGGCTTGGCTTCTCTCCCCAGGCTTACCACATCCTCGCAGATCGTCTCGCTGCCAGCGGCAAAGCCAATGGAAAATAAAGACGACAGAATTGAGGTGGCGCTTTTCCCAATTCCCAACGTGGTTGCTTTCCCCGGGGTCAACTTACCCTTACATGTGTTCGAACCTCGATACCGCCAGCTGATCAACGATTGCGTCAGCAAAAACAAATTGGTTGGCGTCAGCCACACGTTAAAAACAATACATCAGCCCGCAAAGCAGCAGACTCTGGAACAGGCTTTGAGTTCAAATCAGGCAACATATAAACCACAAGAAATATTCTCAGCCGGCGCTTGCGAAATCCTGGAGACAACTTCTGATGGACGTATCATTGCCAACGTTGCAATCAGCAAACGGCTCAGTTTAGTCGAAGAGATTCAGCCTCTTCCCTATCGCATCGTTGCCTGCACAGAACTTCAAGATGATGCCTCTCAGACACCTGCTGAGGATTCTGCTCTACAGGCAACCATCAACACACGACTGATTGAAATTGTGGGTAGCGAACAGGCGGAACTGGCGCAGGCCCTCAGCGACCCTGCATGGATAAATCTTGCACCAGACGAGTACAGCTTCAGAATTTTTCAGTTTTTACGTTTCGACGCAGATCTCATGCAGATGATTCTGGAAGCGCAAAGCGTTAATACCCGCCTTGAAATGATATGGGACCTTCTGCGTCCCGCATAAAAAAAAGAGTGCGCTTCCAGCCGACGGTCTAGATTGCTTTCCAGTAGAGATACGGGTAGTTCACGTACTGGCACTCACATTCCTCATAGCCTTGCGCCTCAAAATAGGACGTTGCCACCCGCTGCGCTTTCACCAGGAGCCCTTCACAACCCAGTTCGCGAGCGTGATCAGCTGCCGTTTGCTGCAACGCTCTGCCAACGCCCGTTCTTTGAGCATCAGCATGAACGTAGAGGCCATGCAGCAGCGCGCAGCGTGTGCCATGTTTACCCTTCAAGCCGGCGTCTCTACTCAACACGGCCACGCCATTCACGCTGCCGTTGTGATCGTGGAGAAAGAATTCAAACTCTGTCAGATCCTCTGCCGTATATTGCAGAATCGGTAGAGCGAGGCGTTTCAGGCGGTCGGGAAGCTGCCAGCTCTCAACCGCAGAGGTGATGATGCTGTTGATCAAAACAAGATCTGTAACAGCAACGTTTTTCACCCCACCCTGTCGATCCGCAGGCTGCTGACTACTTTTAGCTATAATTAGACTTTTATTAGACATTTTTGGATTATAAAGAATTATTATTAGATATCGGGCCATAAAGGGTAGATAATCGAAGTATTAGATCATCTTAGTCCCATTTTTGTCTAATTTAATTTTTTAAAGGTAATCACTATGAAATTTGAAACAAGTCGTCGGAACTTCATACGGAAATCCGCACTCATCGCCGTTGCGCCTGCCGTGAGCTACACAAGCTTTGCTAACGCTGAAGAGGTCTTAATAGACGAGGCTGACCCGGCCGCTGCGGCACTAGGATACAAGCACGTCGCCGCTGAAGTTGACGTAACCAAGTATCCGAAAAAGGCTGGAGCAGAAGGCGCCAAGCAGTTGTGTCTGAACTGTTCACTCTACCAGCCCAAAACAGACGCATTAGGCGGCTGTCAGATCTTCCCCGGGAAAAACGTTGCCGCAGGTGGATGGTGTAACGTATGGGCGCCAAAAGCCTGATCAAAGACTCCTCGTTCAATCTTGCTGTGCGGCGAAAAAACCACCGCACAGCAATCGTCTTGGGAATTTCCCACCGATAACCGATTGATATTTCCTGCCACTGCCCTCTACACCCTTGTTATCAGACATAAATACATCTGACCGACAAGGTTGTAGATCCCATGAAATACCTGATTCCCCTGCTGCTCCTGGCAGGGACCAGCACTGCGCTGGCTAACGATAAATATGAGCCACCGCGCATGGCCAACGGCAAGCCCGACTTTAATGGCGTCTGGCAGGTGATGAATCGTGCCAACTTCAATCTGGAGCCCCACGGTCCGGAAGCAGCGCTGGCACTTCGTGATGGCCCCATAGTTCCGGTGCCCGCCGCGGAAGTGATCGCCCTGGGCGCCGTTGGCGCTGTACCTGCAAGCCTGGGCGTTGTGCTGGATGGACCGATCCCCTATACCCGCAAAGCACGCAAGCAGCGAGACAAGAACAAAGCTGACTGGTTGCAGTCTGACCCTGAAATAAAATGCTATCTACCTGGCGTACCTCGCGCCAACTACATGGACTTTGGTTTCCAGATCTTCCATAACACCGGCGCGCTGGTCTTCTCCTACGAATACGCCGGCGCTGTCCGCAACATTCACCTGACCGACCCTGGCCCTGCGCCTATAGACAGCTGGATGGGACAGTCGTGGATGCACTGGGAAGGCGACACCATGATCATAGAAACCACCGGATTCAACGGCCAGACCTGGCTGGATAGAGCAGGCAATCACCACACCGACAAGCTAAAGGTTATTGAACGTTTCACATTACTCAGCCCTCACGTCATGGACTATGAGGCCACGCTTGAAGATCCCAATGTTTATTCCCGACCGTGGACGATCAAAATGCCGATCTATAAAAGAGTGCCCCCGGACGATCGACTCATGCAGTTCAACTGCGTCGAGTTTGTTGAAGAACTCATGTACGGCCACCTGCGCAAGCGGCCACTGGATTAATCATTATGCAGAAAAAGTATCTTGGGATTGGTTTACTGTTAGCAGCCGTCACACTGAAAAGCGCGCTTGCACATCACGCTTTTTCCGCCGAATTTGATGCAGAAGCACCGATCTCCGTGCGTGGTCATGTTACAAAAATCGAATGGATCAACCCGCACGCCTGGATTCATCTGGCAGCAGATCAGGAAGATGGCAGCCTTGTCGACTGGATGTTTGAAGGCGGCACGCCAAACACCCTGGTCCGCTCAGGCATAGACCGCAACTCTCTGGCCATCGGCACTGAAATTGTCGTCCGCGGCTACCAGAGCAAAGACCGCAACTGCACACCCGCCTGCAAAGCTAACGGTCGCGATCTGGCATTCACAGATGGGCGAAAGGTGTTTATGGGTTCTTCAGGCACCGGCGCACCAAAAGACGGCCTGGATCCACGCGAGGGTTAGATGCACATCATAAAATCGCTGTTCTGCGCTGCCTTTCTGATTGCCTCCTGTTCATGTCTGGCCCAGGACTGGCAAGCGCCGCGCATGGACTGGGGCGACCCTGATCTGCAGGGCGTCTGGACCAACGCAACTGTCACCGGCCTGGAACGTCTGCCCGGCTTCGACTCGCTGGTGATCAGCGAAGCACAGGCACGCAGACTGGAACAGCGAGACGCGGAGAATTCGGACGAGATCGATAACTTACCCGAGGGTGATCTGCCAAGCGGTGAAATTGTGGGCGGCTACAACACTGCCTGGCTGGATCGCGGCACCCATTTGCTGAGAGTAAAAGGCGAGCCACGAACCTCCATCATCGTCGAACCTGCAAACGGCAAAGTGCCTTACACAATTACCGGTTGGCGAAAGTACTGGTGGAAGCTGATCAACAGCCAGAAACGCAACAATCCGGAAGAACAACTGACCGGCGACCGCTGCCTGGTGGGTTACGGCTCGACAGGCGGACCGCCGATGCTACCCGTGCTTTACAACAACAACTACCGGATCGTGCAGACGCCAGATCAGGTCATGATTCTGGTCGAGATGAACCATGCCGTGCGAACAATTCGCATCAACGGTGAGCCGCTGCCGGAACAGATCAGACCGTGGCTCGGTGATTCGATCGGACACTGGGAGGGTGACACGCTGGTTGTGGAGACGACGCAGTTTCATCCTGATCAAAGCATGCGCGGCGCTATCAAACACCAGCTGTATGTTGGCAAAGACAGCATAGTGACTGAACGCTTCACCCGCGTCGGTGAACAGGAAATTCACTACGCATTCAGCGTAGAAGACAGCAAGATCTATAGACAACCCTGGCGCGGCGAACTGACGTTCACCCCAAGCAATGGTGATATATACGAATACGCCTGCCATGAAGGCAACTATGGCATGGTCAACATGCTTGCAGGCGAGCGGGCTCAGGGTAAAAACGGGTTACGCTGGCTATGGGGTTTGATGACCAACATGCCAGAAGAAGTCAGCCACCCACAGCTGAGCAGCTCGAGATTTAAAGACTAGTACAAAAGAATCGTTACAGCCCGTCGTCCATGCGGTAAGCCCGCATCGCCGCACCTGCAAACAGATCTTTCTTCTCCGCAGGAGAAAGATCTGCCGCTAACCTTTTAAAAGCATTCCAGCAGACCTGATAACTGCACCACCGTTTCTGCACAGGAAAGTTAGACTCAAACATCGCACGGGATGGCGAAAAGGCTTCGATACAATAATCGATCCAGCGTTGCCAGGCAGCCGCCACCTCTATAGATCCAGGCGGCAGACTGCGGTCTCCTGTGTAACCCGGCATACGTATCGGCAGCGCCCCAAGTTTTACAAACACATTCTGGCGTTTGGCAACTTGTTGAATCGCAGCACACCACGCATCGAATACTTCATCCGTCTTACCCCGGTAGGGACCACCCAGAATCGGACTGCCTACATGGTTGAGCACAATCGTCAGATCAGGATGTTCGCCTGCCAGTGCCGCCACTTCTGTCAGCTGCGTGTGGTACACCCAGCAATCCAGGGTCATATTCATACGAGTAAGCACTTTTGCCACAGCGCTGACCTGCGGACTCAGCAGCAGTTGTGCAACTGGAGAAACATTATGAATGGCATCATCAGAATGCCAGCCACTGGAAATTCTGATACCGCGAAACCTGCCCCCTGACACATCAACATGTTTTTCCAACAGGGGTTCAACCTGCGCCCCTAACATCACGTCCACATTGCCAAACATGACATCGCACGCCCGCGCAGAGCCAAATTCACCGCTGGCGCTCATAGCCGCCTGGCCACGAACAAACTCAGTTTCACCAAGAGAACGTTCTTCCAGGGGCCCACCCTGGCGGTACATGGAGTGACATTCCGCGAAGACCGAGGCAACAATATTGTGACCACTGGACATATCTGCTGCCAGTTCGGGCAACAGATAGGTATAGCCGTTACGTAACCAAAGGTGATGGTGGGGGTCGACAATGGCAATATCAGGCTCCAGGATATGTTCCTGCAGCCCACTCAGCCATTCATCATCCGGCGCTGTCTGCCCGGTGTTAGCCGCCAATGTTATTC
>CBDUMB010000188.1:0-6505 GCA_965368205.1 uncultured Pseudomonadaceae bacterium
TCAAGATCTCCGGAGTTGTCAATCACAGCATCTGCTGCAGCGATACGCTCTTCGTTAGTCAGCTGTGCATCGATCCGGGCTTCAACCGCACTGGGCTCGAAGCCATCTCGGGCGCAAGCCCGGGCGACCGCAATCTCGCGATCAACAACGCATACCCATAACGTATCCACCAGATCCTGCCAGCCCGCTTCGATCAAGACAGCCGCTTCCAGAACAATGGGTTGCTGGGGCTGTTTCTGCTGCACCTGGCTGATCTCTTGGGCAGCCATGCTTCTGATCGCCGGCCAGACAATATCTGTGAGCGCCTTAAGTCTGTCAGCCTGGCCGAAGACCTTGCCGCCGAGAACTCGGCGATCGATTTCACCGTCTTCACCGACGGTGTCCTGGCCGAAGGTGGCGACAACCTGGTCAAACGCCCGGGTGCCCGCAAGATAAGCGCGGTGGCCCAATTTATCTGCATCAATGACGTGTGCACCCCAGTCGCCCAGGGTCTGCGCAGCGGTAGATTTGCCTGACGCGATACCGCCGGTTATTCCTATGATCAATGTTTATCCGTTATGTCTAAGGCAGCCGCCAATATTAGCAGAGTGGAGGGCTGAGTTTCAGCCCAATGCGCATGTCGATATCGGTAGCGGGACGAAGCGGGTAATATATGCGCCGTCTTCAATCGTGGGTTTCGTCGAGCATGCCTCGTCAGCCCGGTGTCCACTGCAGCCGGCCACAAATATATGCCCACACAATTATCGTCGGAAACTGCTGATCGCATTGAAGTTCAGTTTATCCAGGCAGATGGCAGCCGACAGATCTGTCATGCAGCGGCAGGTGAAACGGTACTGGATGCTGCGCTGGACAACCTGGTTCCCGGGATTATTGGTCAGTGCGGTGGCGGATGCACCTGTTGCACCTGCCATGTCTATGTTGGGCAACCCTGGTTTGGACAACTGCCTGCACCGCATCAGGATGAGCTGGACCTGCTTGTGTATGCTCACGAGGTTGCGCCAAATAGCCGTCTTTCCTGCCAGATTGTTCTGCAACAGCAGCTGTCCGGCATGGTGATCCAGGTGCCAGATGCGCAGGCCTAGTGCAAGGTCTGCGATTCTCTGAATTGAATCTAAATCTGTGGCCTGGCCATCAGTCGGGCGCTGAGCAAAGCCAATCCCGCCAGGATAATTTCTACCGCAATCAGCGGGGCAGCGAGACTCGCGCCGTGAAACAGCCATGTTGTCGTGCGGAACACAGCAGCCATCGCCAGCAACAATGCCGCACTGTACAGCCAGGTTGGGTTGTTACGAATCAGGCCCAGCAGACAGAACACGGTCGTGCCCACAAAAAAGGCGCTGAAGTCACCTACCTGGCTGGATAAGCCCAACCCTGAAAGCAGAGGCATACCCAGGCTTTCGGCTGCCGCCGCCGGATTGATTAACCACTGGATAGCGCTTATCCCCATGGCCAGAGCAACAAGTGCTGCTGGTATTCTCATCCAGATCCCTTTCCCCATATCACCCTCTCCAAGGTTTAAGACAACTGAGCAGTGGTTGCCGTTGAATTTAGCCCAGCCTAAAGTGTGCACCGTGGAAAGTACATCAACTGACGAGGTAGGTATGCAGCTCGAAGGAAAAACCATCATAGTCACCGGAGGCGCCGGTATTTTAGGCCAGGGCGTCGCTGAGGAAGCCCGCCGGCAGGGTGCTGAAGTGGCGTTGCTGGATGTTGTGCCTGACTTTGAGTCAGCGCTGGGGCGCTGCTTTTCGGTTGATCTGACTGATTCGGATGCGGTGGCTCGCACGCTGGATGAGGTAGGTGAATTTGACGGGCTCGCCAATGTTGCAGGCGGGTTTGCCATGGGTCCCGCTGTTTTCGAGACCCCCGATGATCTCTGGGAGCAAATGCAGACGATTAACGTGACAACATTGCGCACCATGTTGACCCATGCGGTACCCAGGTTGGTAGCAAAAGGTGCGGGTAGCGTGGTCAATATAGGCGCCTTTGGTGCACTGCAGGGGCTGGGGAATATGGGCGCTTATACCGCCGCTAAATCGACGGTGATGCGCCTTACAGAGGCGCTGAGTGAAGAAGTGAAAGGCAAAGGAATCAACGTCAATGCCGTGTTGCCGAGTCTGATTGATACGCCGCGCAATCGCGCGGATATGCCTGATGCAGATTATGCCACCTGGGTTTCTCCGCAAGATCTGGCCGCGGTTATCTGCTTTCTGCTGTCAGATCAGGCGCGTGCGGTGCATGGTGCGCTGCTGCCTGTGAGAGGTCTGGTCTAGCAGGCGCGTGGCTGTGGTAATCAGTCGCTGACCAGGTCCCGCCCGATGACATGGCGCATGATCTGGCTGGTGCCCTCGAGGATTTCATGTACGCGCAGGTCACGCAGAAAACGTTCAGCCGGGAAGTCCATTAAAAAGCCATAACCTCCGTGCAGCTGCAGCGCATCATTGACAACCTTGGAGCCGGTTTCTGTGGCCATCAATTTGGCCATTGCGGCCCACTGCGTTTTATCCGCGGCGTTTGCCGACACCTTGGTTGCGCCAATGTACAGCAATGCACGTGCAGCCTCCAACTGGGTGCGCATATCAGCCAGCATGAACTGTGTATTCTGGAAGTCCGCAATGCGCTGGCCGAACTGGTTGCGTGCTTTGACATATTCCACCGCATCATCAAGACAGCGCTGAGCACCGCCAAGCGAGCAGGCACCAATGTTGATGCGTCCGCCATCCAACCCCTGCATGGCAATTTTAAACCCGTCGCCGGGGTTGCCGACCATGTTCTGGGCGGGTACCCGGACGTCGTCAAATAATACGGCAGCTGTGGGTTGTGAATGCCAGCCCAGCTTCTTTTCAGGTTTCCCGAAGCTCAGTCCAGGTGTGTCTTTTTCAACCACGAAACAGGAAATGCCGCGCGCCTTTTTAGATGGATCGGTGCTGGCCATGACCAGATAGATATCGTTGACGCCGCCACCAGAGATAAATGCTTTGCCGCCATTAATCACGTAATGATCGCCATCCAGCGTGGCTGACGTCTTCAGCGAGGCGGCATCGCTGCCTGCGCCGGGTTCGGTAAGGCAATAGCTGGCGATCAGATTCATCTGCGTCAGACTGGGTAAATATTTAGCCCGTAACTCATCGCACCCGAACGCATCAATCATCCAGGCAACCATATTGTGAATGGAGATGAAAGCAGAGGTACTGGCACACCCATATGCCAGCGCCTCCATGACCAGGGCTGCTTCAACCCGGGTCAAGCCACTGCCGCCATGCTCTTCGTCCACATAAATACCGCCAAAGCCCAGTGCTGCCGCTTTATGCAGGGTTTCCAGGGGAAAAACATGGTGCTCGTCCCAGTGTGCAGCCTGGGGGGTGATTTCGTCTGCAGTGAATCGCTGAGCCATATCGACAATGGCCTGCTGTTCTTCGGTTATAGCAAATTGCATAGCGTTTCTGCGGGACAAGTATGCTTTACGAGACTTGCATAGCTGTCCTGCATTGCCTAACTTGGTTGTTGTTGGTGGCCACAGTTTATGCCCTGGCTCGACAGATTTAAATGCGCAGCCAACAATCATTGGATAGCTTGTTATTGTATCCGTTCATGTTTCGCCAGACGTGCTTTGATTATGTCGAACCCGCTCAAAATACTGGTATCACGGCGTTGGCCGGAAGCTGTCGAAGCCAAGCTGCATGCGCTGGGTGAGGTGACGCTCAACAAGGCGGATCAAGCGCTCACTCAGGACGAATTAAGCCAGGCGCTGGTTGATTATGACGTCATTTGCCCGACGGTAACCGACAGGTTCGATGCTGAGGTTTTCCAGACAGAAAATATCCGTACGCGTCTGCTGGCGAACTTTGGCGTTGGTTTTAACCATATCGACCTGTCTGCCACCCAGCGTCTGGGTATTGCGGTCAGCAACACCCCGGGAGTTCTTACCGCGGCAACCGCTGAGATCGCCCTCACGCTGATATTGATGTCCGCCCGCAGGGCTGGTGAAGGTGAGCGCCACGTGCGTGGTGGGCAATGGCAGGGCTGGTCGCCTACCCACATGCTCTCTACACAGGTCAGTGGCGGCGTGTTAGGCATAGTGGGCATGGGTCGTATTGGACTGGCAGTCGCCCGCATGGCGTTTCATGGTCTTGGCATGCAGATTGTTTATACGTCCCGATCACCACTCGCCGAATCTGTGGCGCTGGAACTCGGCGCAACCCAGTTACCGTTGCCTGAACTGCTTGGTACTGCGGACTTTGTCAGCCTGCATTGTCCCGCAACGGCGCAAACCCGACACCTGATCAATCCGGAGACACTTGCATTGATGCAACCCCATGCTTTTCTTATCAATACCGCCAGGGGCGACATCGTTGATGAAGGTGCACTGCTGGCAGCTCTGCGTGACAGACAGATCGCAGGGGCCGGGCTTGATGTCTACGAGCACGAGCCACAGCTGTATGCCGGTTTGGAAGCCCTGGAGCAGGTGGTTCTGCTGCCGCATATGGGTAGTGGCACGCAACAGACCCGCGAAGCGATGGGGATGCGTGCACTGCAGAATATTCAAGCGTTTGCCGCCGGACAGCCTTTGCCGGACGAGGTGAAACCGTGATTCAGGGTGTGCTTGCAGACTGGCGTCGACGCCCCTGGTGGATGAACTTTATTTTTTATTTCTGTGTGTATATGACCTTCATCTACATGCCCTTTGATATCTTTTACAAGCCGGTAGCTGACGATCATGAAATCTGGTTCGGATTTTCACTGACAGGCTGGTGGGCCAAAGCAACCGCGCCGCTGCATTGGCTGATCTATGGCGCTGGCGCATATGGATTCTGGAAAATGTCGCGTTGGATGTGGCCCTGGGCGGCGGTCTACGCGGCGCAGGTTGTCATTGCGATGTTCGTCTGGAACCTTGTTAATGAAAATGGTGCTGGCTGGGTGGGCGCGTGCATAGCCGGGTTGGTGTTTTGCCTGCCGATGCTTGCCCTTTACCGGGCGCGGTCAAGTTTCGATGGTTGATCCTGCTGTGCTGATCGAAGCAAACTAGTTTCTGCACAAGATGTTGCGCGCCACCTCTACAGCCCTGGGACTGATCGCAGGGTATCTGTTTGCTGCAGCGACGCTGGGCTCAGTGCTGGCGTGGCTACTGCATGGGGTGTTGGATTTTGAGTACATCAAGATCCTGTCTCGAGGCATTCTTCTATGGGCAGCTTTAGGTCTGATTCCTCTCTGGCGCATAGCCGGTCTGACGGCTGCAGATCTGCAGTTGCGCCCGATAAAGCTGTCTCAGCTGTTCAAAGCTTACCCTCTGGGTCTGATCATTGTTGCGCCGTTGATTCTGTTTTTTATGGTGTCGGGCTTCAGGGTCATTGATGATCGGGTGATTTACACAGATATCGACATCTGGCTGTTCGTTCTGACAGCGCTGCTCTCCGGGCTTCTGGTTGGCATATTCGAAGAGACATTGTTTCGTGGTGTCCTGTTCAGCGTATTGAGAAGGTCGCTTGGTTTCGGGTTTTCTGCCTGTGTGGTTGGTGTTCTATACAGTTGCGTGCATTTCCTGGACGCTGAAGCAATTGATGGCCTGCAAATTCACTGGTACTCGGGATACGCTCATGTCTGGGCTGCATTTTCAGGTCTTGCGTCACCAGCTGGATACTGGGATGCGTTTATTGCTTTGTTTCTGCTTGGCATTTTCTTCTGCTGGATTCGGGAGCGCGCGGGATTGTGGTGGTGTATCGGCCTGCATGCCGCCTGGGTGTTTGCGATTCGGCTTTTCAAGGAAGTGACCGTGCGCGATATTTATAATCCTTTTGAAGTGTTGGTCAGCAGTTACGATAACTTTGTGGGTCTGCTGGTGTCTTTCTGGCTGTTGTTTATCTTTGTCGTCCTGTGGCTTGCACGCAGGGTCAGATCCGATTGAGGCAAAACCTTATTCCAATAGCACCAACTGTTGTGCCAACTGCGTTTGGATTGGTTATGATCCGTAGCGGAGATTATGACGAACAGGCGATTTGCGGATGCTCAGAACACCCTGAGCGTTAGTGGTCGTCACCAGTATTCAAAGAGATGGAGAGGCAGGTTATGGATTTTGATATTCCTCAAGAGATGCAGGATTACCTTCAGGAACTGGATGATTTCATCGATAAAGAAATCACGCCATTACAGATGGAGAATGATAACAACCGATTTTTTGACCATCGTCGGGAAGACGCGCGTACAGACTGGGAGCGGGGCGGATTGCCCAACGAAGAATGGGAACAACTGTTGCACGAAGCCAAGCGCCGTGCAGATGCAGCAGGCCACTATCGATATCCCCTGGCCAAGGAGTTTGGCGGTAAGGAAGGTACTAACCTCGGTATGGCGATTATCCGTGAGCACCTGGCAGCCAAAGGGTTAGGTCTGCACAATGATCTGCAGAACGAACATTCCATTGTGGGCAACAATGTCGGTCTACTGTTGATGATCCGTTATGGCACCGACGCACAAAAAGCGGAGTGGATTGATGACCTGGCTGAAGGCAGGC
>CBDUMB010000189.1:0-6491 GCA_965368205.1 uncultured Pseudomonadaceae bacterium
GCGCAGTTTGTGCGTTTCAGCAGTCACAATCGTCGTGGGCAGAACATGCAGGGTGCTCTTTCGGCAGAGCTTCTGGCCGTGGTAACCCGGGACCCGAAATTGGGCGAGGGCACTGTTCCAGTGGCCATCGACCTGCGTTATCAAAGTGCCTCGCCGGGTTACCGATCGGAAACAGGGCGCTGGGAGATGACGGGTACAATCACGGGTACTGTGACGGTGCAGGGTGAAACAATAACCTTCAATAATCCGGGGAAGTGGCACGAACAGATTGGTGCGCGGCGCCGCTTTGCGCCGGCGTTCACCTACTTTAATGTGCAGAACGATGCAGTGGCGTTGCTGGCGATCGCTTTTGATCAGGGGGTGACCGGCTATGGCATGTTTGATGGACAGCTCTACGAATTGCAGAGCTTTGAGATTCAAAGGCGACGAGCGGGACCACGAAGTTTTAAAGCAAGACTTTATAATGCACAGACAGATTCGGTACAGGTTGTGGAGGGATTCGCGCGTACTGTGCAACAGTGGTCTGTGCCAGTTGAGGGGCAGCGCAGACCTGGTGCGGCGGTTGTTGTTGATACCAATATCGGACAGATGTTCGGCTCTTTGAACGACTGGCAGCCGGAACCGTAGTTCGCGCCAGTTTCCTAACGCATCTAATCAGCGGGCCGTGTTATCTGAGTAACGTTACTGATGACATTGTCTTTAAACGTATAGGCCAGGTATTTCATGTGCACGGCGTTGGTCAATGCGGTGGGTTTGAACACCGCACAGCATTCACCGGGGTGTCGCACGCTGTTGTAGACGATGCCGCTGCTGTCCTGGCCTCTTAATTTGGCACCCAGTTCCTGTCCTGCACTGTAATCGCTTAAGTGATACACAGCAGGATCATCCAGACTGCAGAGGTCATGCAGTTCAGCTGGTCCCAGATAAGCTCTGATCACACGCATCTCGATTCGCGTCTGCTTGATTCGAGCCTGGCGTAGAAATCGTGCACGATGGTAGGTGGTCTCCGCTATCGCTGTGGCCTCGTCAGGCGCGCAGTAGTAAGTGCCAAAGTTGGCGTTGAAGCGCCCGCCCTGGCCTGCTTTGGGACGATGGGTGAAGGCGGCCATTATCCAGGAGGCACCAGGCCCGTAGACGCGCTCGCCAGGGGGGACCAGAGCGATGTCTCCTATCTCGTCGCGCAGGCGCGGGTTGGTCAGCGACTCAACGGCGTAAAGAATGTCCCAGTCTTCAGGTGACGCGACTCGCTCAAAAAGATCTACCTGTGGAAAGCGCGCCGGAATGATGCGGATCACCGTCTGATCCACAGTTTGTAGCTTGATGTCCTGCAAAAGCACTACCAGCCGGAACGTTCGGCATCTAAAAAGTGCCGCACTTCAGCCAGATCGATAACCTGGCCGGCCAGCATGCGTGAAAGTGGCGTAGTGGCATTAAAGAAAGCGTGATCGTTTGGTGTGGTCAACCAGGCGTCTGCCAGCTCAGGGTCAGGTAGCAGGATCTGCAGTGATTTATAAATGCCCAGCAGATAGCTGCAACGCTCTAATGTATCTTTGCTCAGCTTGGCTTTTTCGGGTTGGCTCTTCCAGTTATATAAGGTTTTCTCGTTAGTCAGGCCAAGAAGCACCATTTGCTGTTTGCCGGTTAACCCCCAATGTCCAAATATGTTGAACAGTGCCGGTAACAGCGCTTTACCAACTGCGTCAGTCTGCGGGAGAACGTTGAGTGCTGGGGTGGCCATTAAGAATCCTTACCGAATCAGTAACTGTAACAATACAGTTATTATGCGTATTGTCAACGGTCGGCGCGTGAGCTAACGGGGTGTTTCGTTATAGTGATCGCGGCCTTCAGTATTTGCTTTCAGCGGGTCTAACATGCGATCGACGGCTTTCATACGCCGTGTTTCAGGCCATGGCGTGTGATAGCGAAAGAGGAAGCGTATACCTTCATCCAGGCGCTCCTGCATGGAGGGACCAACGTGATCTGCGCCGCGTACAAGATGGTATTCGTGCCTGATACGGGCATCCCACAGAGTGCGATGTAAGAACTCCGCACCTTCATAAAGCCAGAACTGGTCTTCATCACCGGCTTCCAGATAAATCTGCAGGCCCGAGTCTCGAATCCTTTGAGCCTGAGTGTTGGCAATAGTTGCCGGGTTGTTGGCGGCCCAGTAGTTTTCATCGACAGGTTTGCCGAAAGCCACTTCGAATAACCCATCGCCGCGCCAGAAGCGGTGTTTAGGCAGCATGTCTGAATACGCCAGTATCGGCTCAATGCCAGGTTCCAGAGCCGCTACCGCGCCAAATTGATCCGGGTGTTTAAAAGCGATACGCAGTGCACCCATACCGCCCATAGAGATACCGGTAATAAAAGTTCGCTGAGGCTGACTTGTTACCGGATAGGATTTGCGCAGGTGTTCGAGAAACGGCCCGATAATGAAATCTTCCCAGCGCTCGCTGCCATCTTTGAAGTTCATGTAGAAACCGCGGGCAGTGACCGACGGCATCACCACAATAGCCGGTGGAATAGCACCACTTTTCCACAGTTCATCCCATTGTTCTGCCTGACGCAACAAGCCCTTTCGGTTGCCGCCACCACCGTGCAGGTTGAGAACAAGCGGCAGGTCCTGCATCTTCCGAAAACCTTCTGGTGCAATAACCGCATATTCGACCGGGCTGGGTACAAGTGGGCTGGCCGTCTCAGCAAGAATCTGCTCGTAAGCTGAGGCCTGGCTTGCAAAGAACATGGAGAAGATTAAAACACCAAACTTGGGGAATGCAGGTCTGGGAAAAGTCATGTTCAAGTTCCTTTCGTACGCCGACTCAGTTTTTCATTATGTCTCGTTTTCTGACTCAGTTTAAAGTCGCGTTGAGCAGCGATATCGGCGTTTGCGCGTTATCATATGTGCCTCTTACCGCAGGTGAAGCCGAATGAAGCGAAACATACTGTTCATTACCACAGACCAGATGCGTTACGACGCGCTCGGGTGTAACGGCGGACAGATCGCGCGGACGCCGACGATTGACCAACTGGCGGCCACCGGCATCAACTACCGGCGCGCGCATAATCAGAATGTGGGCTGTATGCCGGCGCGTGCGACCATGATGACCGGTCAGCATGTTGCTTCCCATGGTGTCTGGATGAATGGTGTGTCATTGCCCGAAGACCAACCGACCATAGCGCATCACCTGCAGAACAATGGCTATCGTACGGGTCTGCTCGGTAAAGCCCATTTCGAACCCTGGTTAGGCAGCCCTGCCGAATTCTTCGAAAACCGTATGGCGGCGGAAAACAACACCGGACCACACCGGGGCTTCGAGCATATGGAGTTAGCTAACCATTTTTTCGAGGGGCACAGCCACTATGATCTGTGGATGAATCAACACAAAGCTGAAAAAGAAAAGTTCTATCCCATGGTAACGGATAAAGGCCAGAACACAGCGGGGAAAGGAGACACCGGTGCGGTTCAGGTCTGGCCTGTTGATGTACCGCGTGAACATTACCATACAGACTGGGTCGCAGAGCGAACCATCACCTGGCTGTCGAGTCTCAACCACAGCGGTGCACAAACAGACCCGTTTTTCTGCTGGATGAGTTTTCCTGATCCCCATCACCCCTGGGACGTGCCGGCGTCAGAGTTACATCGCGTGAATTGGCGTGAGGTGCCGCTCCCCGCGCTTTATCGAGAGAACCGCGAAGAACTGGAAGCGCTGCTGGATCAGAAACCCAAACACTGGCGAGGTTATTTTGAGGGCACGCTGTGGACCAATCTTGAATCGCCAAGAGAATTTGTGCCAGCAGAAATGACAGCGGATCAGCTGCGTGAAATCAATGCCATGACCCATATCGAAAACGAGCTGATCGACGACGCCTGCGAACGGGTTTTCAAGTACCTCGAAGGTACGGGACAACTCGATAATACGGATATCTTCTTCACCACCGATCACGGTGAACTCCAGGGTGACTTCGGTCTGCTCTTTAAAGGCCCCTATCATGTGGATGCATTGATGCGGGTGCCGATGATCTGGAAACCCGCGAAGGTTGCCAACATTGCTCCCGCAGAAGTTGAGGCACCAGTGGGGCATCTGGATCTGGCCAGTACCTTCTGCGACATTGCTGGTATTGCAGAGCCTTCATTCTGCGAAGGGCAGGTGTTGCCTGTCTCTCAGGCGCAGGCAGTTCAGCAGCAACGTACCCATGTGATCACTGAGTGGGATTCAGAACATGGCCCGATCGATATGCATTTGAAGAGTGTCTACGAGCACTCCGGTTGGTTGTGTACAGCCTATGGACCCAGTCATTTGTATGAGGGCAGCGAAGGAGAGCTTTACAATATGAACGATGATCCGGGGCAATTGGTTAACCTTTGGGATGATCCCGATAGTCGTCACAAGAAGGCGGAACTGTTGTCCTTGCTGGCAAAGTCTTTGCCGTCGCCAAGGGAGCCGCGGTTAGAGCGACGGGCGCCCGTGTAAATAGAGTTGTCTTGTGCAGAGTAAGGGTCACTCTGATCTGTAGGTCAATTGTGCAAATCGATTGCGCTGCGCAACCGCAGCGCGGTAGGGTCTTGTTTTTGATTTAGATCACTGGAGAATTTCATGAAAATGAAGCGCACCCTGCTGTTTGTCGCCGCCGTGCTTTTTGCCGGTAGCGCTGCTGCCGCACCTCAGGTTGGTGACATGGCCCCTGATTTCACGCTGCCTGGTAGCGATGGTGGTTACCACACGCTGTCAGATCTGCGTGGCAAACATGTTGTTATCGCCTTTTTCCCCAAAGCCTATACCGGCGGCTGAACCATCCAATGTAAAGCGCTGCGTGACAGTGCCAAAGAAATTACAAAGTTCGACATCGCCTATTTCATGGCCAGCGTCGATTCTCTCGAAGACAATACCGGTTTTGCTAAGAAGAACGATGCCAACTTTCCAATTCTGGCGGACGTCACCAAGACCATGTCCCAGTCGTATGGTGTGTTACACGCAGCAGGCTTTGCCCAGCGCTGGACCTACTATATTGATCCAGAAGGCACCATCATCAGAATAGATAAAGACACCAATCCGGCAACTGCTGGCGCTGACCTGGTCACCAGTCTAAAGGCGTTAGGGATACCTGCGGCGGCAGAATGACCGATATCTCGTAGCCACAATGAGTTGCGAAGAAGTTCCACGCTGAGGTGTAGACTCTTCGCAACAACTTTCCGCCCGTTACCCAATAAAAACACGATTATTCAGGAGTGAAATTGCAGTGAAACTAGCAATACTGTCCCGTGGTCCAAATTCTTACAGCACCCGACGTCTGAAAGAGGCGGCACTGCAACGTGACCACGACGTGAGAGTTCTGAATACCCTCAAGTTTGCAATTGATCTGCAACAAGGCAGCCCAGACCTTTACTATCGTCAGAAGGCGCTCAGCGCTTATGACGCAGTTCTACCGAGAATCGGCGCGTCGATTACCTACTATGGCACAGCGGTTGTGCGTCAGTTTCAGGAGATGGACGTATTCTGCGCCAACACTGCCCATGGCATTATCAACTCACGGGATAAATTGCGCAGTTTGCAGATTCTGAGCCGCCACCATATTGGTATTCCGCGCACAACTTTTGTACGTGACAAAAAAGATGTGATTCCTGCAATTGAACGCGTGGGTGGTGCGCCGGTGGTCATCAAGTTGATCGAAGGTACGCAGGGTATCGGTGTGTTGTTAGCTGAAACCATGCAGGCAGCAGAATCCATCATTGAGCTGCTGCAAAGTCAGAAACAGAACGTGCTTGTGCAGAAGTTTGTGGCCGAGAGTAAAGGCAAAGACATACGCGCCTTTGTTGTGGGCGATCGCGTGGTGGCAGCCATGCGACGCGTTGCGCAAGGCCAGGAGTTTCGCAGTAACGTGCACCGCGGTGGTGTCGCCGAGGCAGTTGAACTGGACGATGTGTACAAAGAAACAGCGGTCAGGTCGGCGCAAATTCTTGGCTTGCGCGTTGCTGGCGTCGACATGTTGGAAGGCGCCACGGGACCGCAGATCATGGAAGTGAATTCTTCACCCGGCCTGGAAGGTATCGAAACCTGTACAGGTCTGGATGTCGCTGGTGCGGTCATCGATTATATCTCCGCACAGGTGGACTTCCCGGAAATTGACATACGTCAGAGGTTAACGGTCAGCAAAGGTTACGGAGTGAGTGAAATCTACGTACCTGATGGATCAGATTTTGTCGGCATGACCATTAAAGAGAGCAACCTTGCTGAAAAGGACATCAATGTTTTAACGTTGTACCGAGGTACTAGGGTCATACCGAATCCGCGCTCGGACCGCGTGCTTGAACCGCTCGATAAATTGCTTTGTTTTGGCAAGTTGGAATCAATGCGCGGCATGATTCCGAAGAAAACACAAAGACGCAGGCGTCCCAAGATTCAGGATCTGGCCCCGGAAGCGATCGAGAGAGCCTCCGATACCAAGAGTGAAAAATCTTGACCGTTGGCTCGACGGAGTCGCCGCCGAAAGAG
>CBDUMB010000190.1:0-6446 GCA_965368205.1 uncultured Pseudomonadaceae bacterium
TCCGGCGGTTATTACATGGCCATGGCCATCATGCTGGCACTGCTGCATAAGCAGAACAGCGGCGAAGGCCAGTGGGTCGATCTCGCCTGTACCGACGCCGCACTGACCCTTAACGGACCTGCGCTGCTGGACTACAGCATTAACGGCACACCGACACCACCCGCGGGCAGCATAAATTCGAACCGCAGCCAGTATCAGAACATGGCACCCCACGGCATTTACCCATGCACCGGCGACGACAATTGGATCGCCATCAGCATCCGCAACCAACAGGAATGGATAGCGCTGGCGCAACACATCAATGCGGCCTGGACCAGAGAATTTGACGACGAACACCATCGTTTGACGCACCAGGACAAACTGGATGAACACATCAGTCGCTGGACCTCCAGCTTGGATAAAAACACCCTGACTGCTGCACTGCAGAAACTGCCTGTGCCAGCCAGCGCTGTATTCAAGCCGGAAGAGCGCATTGACCTTGACCCTAGCACCGAAGCATTCGGCTTATGGCCAACCGTTGAACACACTGCTATGGGCGACGTGCGCGTAGACGGCTTACCTGTGCACTTATCCGAAACTGACTGGCAGATGCAACGGGGGGCACCCTGCCTCGGCGAACACAACCACGATGTATTAAGTCGCCTGTTAGACCTGAGCGATAAAGAAATTGAGTCCCTGGCAGCGGAGGGTGTGATATGAGCGCATTAAAAGGGCTTCGGGTTATTGAGCTGGCAGATGAAAAAATCGCCTTCGCCGGCAAACTAATGGGTGACATGGGCGCAGACGTGATTCTGGTCGAACCCGAAACAGGTGACCCCAGTCGACACTACCCGCCTTTTCTGGATAACACCGAAGGAGAGCATCGCAGCCTGCATTTCTGGCATTACAACACCAGCAAACGTGGCATCACTCTGAACCTGGATGAACAGGCCGGCCAAGCGCAGTTTCTCAAACTGATCCAGAGCGCTGACATTCTGCTTGAATCTCAGCCAACCCAACGCCTCAAACAACTGGGGTTGGATTATGATGATCTGGCACAACACAACGCCAGGCTGATCCATATTGCCGTCACACCTTATGGGCGCAACAACGCCAAAAGCGACCTGCCGGTAACCGACCTGACTTTGATGGCAGCCGGCGGCCCGCCCTGGAGCTGTGGTTATGACGACCACAATCTGCCGCCTGTCAGGGGCTGGGGCAACCAGGCCTACCATACCGCCTGCCACTTTGCGTTCATGTCAGCGCTGACCGCACTGCTGTTCCGCAACAGCAGTGACAAGGGCCAGTTCATCGATGTCTCAATGACTGCTGCACTCAATGTCACCACAGAATCCGCCAGCTATGCCTGGCTGGTCAATGGCAGCACTGTCATGCGTCAGACCGGTCGTCATGCGGCTACCGTGCCCACCGGTGAAACGCAGATGCAGTGCGCTGACGGTCGTTATGTGAATACAGGCGTGCCGCCGAGGTTTCCGGCGGAGTTTGCCAAACTCCTCAACTGGTTGAGACAGCTGGATCTGGAAAGCGCGCTGCCTGAAGCCGTGTTCCTTGAGATGGGTGCACAATGGGAAGGACCTTTTGATCTGTCGCTGATCGGTAGCGATGACACCATCACCGCTATTTTCAGCGCGGGCCGCGAAGCGTTAAAACTGATTGCCACATCTGTGGATGCGCAGTCGTTTTTCATCGGCTGTCAGGACGCAGGTCTGGCGGTGGGACCCATCAACAGCCCCAGCGAGGCATTCGAAGATGCGCATTTCAAAGCCCGTGGATTTCATGTCGAGGTGCCACACGGCGATTCGGGGCAGAGCTATACCTATCCAGGCGCCCCCTATCAGTTGCCCGCAAGTCCATGGCACATTTCGCGCCCTGCACCAAAACTGGGTGAACACACTCAGGAAGTGCTGGCTGAACTGTCGTAAACCAGTTGGCCAGCAATCAAAGTCGCCCGCGCTTTCACCGCAGACAGATCGCTATAGGCATGACTGATCGGGCGATCCAGCAGAACTAAATCCGCCGGCGACCCTGGAGTAATCTCTCGCGGCGGCCCACCAGGCATTTGCGCTGCGCTCAGATATCCAGACAAGGCGGTTGCCGGCGGCACCGCTTCGGCGGCATTCAAAACACTGCCATCAACACAACGCCGGGAGACAGCCGCAGCCATACACAACCAGGGATTCAAAGGCCCGTATGGCGCATCGGAACTGGCCACTACCGGCACGCCCGCTGCTAACAATGACGCATAGGGGTAAATATGCGCCAGATCCGCCGCTTCTGCAGCGTCTCGATAACGTGGGCCGCGGGCCCAGACAAAACCGGGCTGTGTCACAACCGTTGCACCGCTGTCTTTTAGCTGCGCCAGAACATCAGGTCGAACAACCCCGCCATGCTCAATTCTATCACCGGGTGCATACCCAGCCTGCTTGAGCGCTGCCAGCGCAAACACTAACTCAACATGACTGACACAGTGAAATGCAGCACTCCGCCCAAGTCGCCTGGCGGCAACAATTCGTTCGACCAGGGTTTCAATCGAGGGTAGATCATCTTCGTCCAACATGATTTTCAGCGGCCCTGAAGACAGACTGTCGTCGCCCATGACATACAGACACTGGGACAGGCTGCCGCTGCGTTGGGCCGCTGTCAGTGCCTGCAGTGTCATCTGGTTATTGGTGTAAGAGGTATCTGTCACACCAGTTATACCGAAAGCGGAGAGCGTTTCAGACAGCGCGCTCAGATCAGGCACCTGCGAGTGCAGGCGCTTGCGCAGCCAGTCATCTGCACGCCAGATTCGGCCTGTTGGTAAACCAGTTTTATCTCTCTCAATACCCTCATGCCTGGCGGCATCAATCTCAAGCTTCTGCAGCGCTTCAGAATTCAATACCCAGAGTTTTCCGCTGCTGTGCT
Source organism: uncultured Pseudomonadaceae bacterium (assembly GCA_965368205.1). Taxonomy (GTDB): domain Bacteria; phylum Pseudomonadota; class Gammaproteobacteria; order Pseudomonadales; family Azotimanducaceae; genus UBA4421. Next base: position 2,905 of record CBDUMB010000190.1, read on the forward strand.
GAAGTCGGGTGGGCACCTGCGGACTGAGTTGATCAAGCCTGTACCGATCAAGATCCCCCGCCATACTTTCGTGATAGCCCACAACCCGTCGCCATCCCGATGCGGGTGCATCACCAATACGCTGAGCAAGGCCTGCCTCATCACCCGCCTGCACATCAGAACAATCGATAGATGCCGACGCCATGGCTGTTGCAAACAGATGTAGGTGATGATCATGCAACCCCGGCAGCAGGGCACAACCTTTAGCATCAAGTACCGGCTCATCTGCAGGCGCAAGATTTGCCCCAATTTCTAAAACGCTATCGGCTAAACGAAGATCAACCTGGCTTCCGTCAATTTCCGCATTTTTGATCAACACACTTGCTGTACCGGTATACTGGTGAACATGCCTGAACCCATTTCTATCAAGACCTTTAACACCATTGCCGGCTCACCTAGCCTGGTGATAGATCACAGCCAGGCATTAGGCTGCGAATGCCTGATTGTGGATTGCACGGGCGCAGATTCAACCCCTGTCGCAAATACACCCTGTCAAACCATTCTGATTGGCATGGGTACCTCGGCATCTCAGGCAGCTCCCTTCGATCTGCTCATCGATGACCTGGACACGTTAACAACCCTCTGCACAGCCATCGCTGCACAACCCGAGGCAGCTTATGTGTTAACCCAGATTCTGAGACACAACGAAAACAGTAACGCACAAGACGGACTGCTGGCAGAATCTCTTGGTTACTCAGCTTTACAAAGCGGGCAAGGTTTTCGCAACTGGATCAAAGCACAGGTGCCAAAAGACGCCGCTGATGAACAGACACAACCGCTGATCATCACGCGCACCGGAGAAACACTACATCTCACGTTGAATCGTCCTGCTGTACACAACGCCTACAACGCCGCACTCAAAGATGCGTTGTGCGAGGCGCTGGAACTCGCCCAGGTGGATTCCAGCATCTCCAGCATAAACCTTGCCGGCAATGGCCCTTCGTTCTGCGCAGGCGGCGATCTGTCTGAGTTTGGTTCGTTCGACAACCCGGTCAACGCACACGTCAGCCGCACGACTAGGAGCGCCGGCAGGTTACTCAGCAACCTCGCCACCCATACTCAGGCTTACTTACACGGCGCATGTGTTGGCGCAGGCATCGAACTACCGGCATTCTGTAAAAATATTCAGGCACATCCCGAGGCATTCTTCCTGTTGCCCGAAGTGGCCATGGGTTTAATCCCGGGTGCGGGTGGCACGGTAAGTATCCTGCAACGCATCGGGCGTCAAAACACCGCACTGATGGCAATCAGCCATCAGCGTGTTGATGCTGACACAGCTCTGCGATGGGGGTTAATCGACGGCATCACCGCTGAGCCGGGCTTTGACAATGCGTCGTAGCAGCTTACCGGTCTCGTTGTAGGGCAGCTCATCCCAGACTTCCATAAGTTGCGGCACACGGGAACTGCGCAGATGTTCTTTAACAAACGCCTGCAGAGCAGCAACATCAATGGTCATGCCTTTTCGCGCAACCACAGCAGCTGCAACACCTTCACCCCACTGCTCATCGGGCACCCCAACCACGGCCACATCCAGCACTGTTGGATGCGTCAGCAGCACATCTTCAATTTCACCCGGGGACAGATTCTCACCACCCCGTACAATCACATCGTCGGCGCGGCCTTCAAGAAACAGATAGCCGTCTTCGTCCATGCTGCCGGCATCCCTGGTCGGGAACCAGCCTTCACTATCGGTCACAGACCCACGACCTTCGTACTCTCCTGAGACCTGTTCACCGCGCACGTAGATTTCGCCGCGCTCACCCGGGCCCAATACGTGCCCTTCATCATCTCTGATCTCAATCTCAACGCCGGGCAGAGCTTGCCCGACAGACACCAATCGACGCCGCAGATGGTCATCTGTACTGGCCTGGGCTATGCGGTGCTGTTCTGGTCCCAGCACCGCGATGGTGGAACTGGTTTCAGTGAGCCCATAAGCATTGGAAAAATCTGTGTCCGGGAACAGCACCATGGCTTTTTCAATCACGCTGAGCGGCATTTTGCCGCCGCCATAGGAGAGGTTTTTCAGATGCGGCATATTCGCCGACGTTTGTCCTTCGAGGGCATCAACAATGCGCGCAAGCATGGTAGGCACCACAAAGGCGGTAGAGACTTTGTGCTGACGGGCCAGATCAATCCACGCTTCAGCGCTGAAGTTTGGCAACTGCACCACATGGCGGCCGGAGTACACCGAACTTAACACCGCAGCAATACCCGCAATATGATAAGGCGGCACACACACCAGCGCGGCTTCGTCTTCTTCGGCACAGGCAAATTCAACAGAACTTAAGATGTAAGACACCAGATGTTTATGACGCAGCACCGCGGCTTTAGGGACGCCGGTGGTGCCACTGGTAAACAGCAACACCGCCACTTCATCCGGGTCCATTGACCAGTCTGTATCCAGTATGTTGGCGTGGTTATCGTCATCAATGAAATAGCTGGTGGTTGAACACTGCACATCATTCATCTGACCCAGCGCGGGCACCCGTTTCGGCTCAGTGACGAGAAATGCAGGGGTCACCCGTTCCAGCAGCGCTGCAATCTCAGCATCCGTGAGACGATAGTTGAGCGGTACGTAAGGCACGCCTGCCCAGGCACTGGCAAACAGGCTCACCGGCGTTGCCAGGTTACTGACATCGAGCTTTACCAGCCGCTGCGCTTTGCTGTCCCGGACACTGGCGCCACGCGCGCGCGCTTTCTCAAACAGCTGAGCGTAAGTCAGGCTCACGCCGGTGCTGCCATCAGTAAAAGCTACCCGGTCAGGGAACGCGCCACTGGTCATCTCCAGAAGCATCATTATGTTCATGTGAGTTCGCCGATTAGTCTGTTTTGGGCAGTTTCTTGGTGTCTTTCTGCAGCAGCAGTTCACCGCCGACGGCCAGGCTGCCCTTGCCCGCTTTCACACACAGCACCTCAAGGGTTTCATCGGCGGTGATGTAGCGTTTGCCGATCACGATACCGACCGCGTGCTCGGGATCGATTTCAGCCGCCGAGGCTTCCTCTCCAGGCATCAGCATCGGTGCCCCACCGCAGGTAATATCCACCTCTCCGCCGGGTGTGGCGACCACCATGATTTCTCCGTCACAAACACTACTTTTCAGGCGTGCACCTGTCTTGAGTTCTGGCATGTTCCCCTCTTAGATCACTGAAATTAAACCCAGCCCTGATTCTAGGGTCATCTGTCGCAGTTGACAAAGCATTGCGCAAATCAGTCTACTGGACGCCAGTATTTGGGGATTTAAAGAGAAGAAACCGTCTATGAAAACAGCAATATCAATCGGCTCAGCGTACTACAACGGCGAAGACTGGGACAAAATGGTCGCTTACACCCAGGCCGCAGATAAATTTGGCGTCGATCAGGCCTGGTCCGCCGAGGCCTGGGGCATGGATGCCATTGTGCCACTCGCTTACCTCGCGGCCAAAACCGAGCGTATCAAGCTTGGCACCGGCATCATGCAGATCAGTGCACGGGTGCCCTCGATGATTGCCATGACCGCACAAAG
>CBDUMB010000191.1:0-6442 GCA_965368205.1 uncultured Pseudomonadaceae bacterium
GTCCGCGAACTGCCAAGATATTGGACAAAACGGAAACAAACCGCGATAGTCATTGTCGGACACTGCGGAGCGGGAACTTGCGACTTTCAACAACGGACGCGTCATTTCTATACATGGAATCGGCCAGCGGCCCCATGCATATATCTTCCATCAATATTCTGGAAGGCGAACTGGCTTTTGAAGACGTCTTCAAACACTTCAACGATCGGCTGCATCTGCTGCCGGCGTATCGACGTAAGCTTGCTCAGGTACCGCTCAACCTCGCCCACCCTGAATGGGTGGACGATCCTGATTTCGATCTGGCCAACCACCTGATTCATTCGCCGCTACCAGCCGGTACTGCACTGGAAGATGCTGTGGATGCAGCGGTCACTATGAACGAACCCATGCTCGATCGCAGCAAACCATTGTGGATGGCCTACATCATTACCGGAGTACCAGACAAAACATTGGTGCTGCATGCAACCCATCACTGCATGATTGATGGTGCATCTGGTGTCGAGTTGCTGGCCATCATTTACGATTTTGATGCTAAAGGCGATCCCGTCAAGCCACCCAAAGAGAGCTGGCATCCGCAACAGCCACCGGGAGCCAGGGAGCTGTTTAGCAGCGCGCTGTCCGAAAATCTTAAGGACCTTGCGGAAACAGATTGGAGCCGCGTATTCCGCACGAACAGTGATCAAACTGATCTTATGCAGCGAGCCACCAAAGTCATGTCTGACTTTATTACCAAGCCGGTTATTACAGCACCGTTCAACGCCGGGGTTGTTGGACCCAGACGCCGGCTGGCATGGATGAAGCAATCCTTTAGCGAGATCAGAGAGATCCGTCGCGCATTGGGCGGCACCATTAACGATGTTGTTCTGACTTTGGTTTCAGAAGCCGTTGCCAACTACCTTAAAGATCACGAGGAAAAAACCGAAGATCAATACATGCGCATCATGTGTCCAGTGAATGTACGCACAGAAAGCCAGCAAGGCGCATTGGGCAATCAGGTTTCTGCGATTTTCCCAGTTCTGCCTGCCTGGCCGATGGCTGCGGATCAACGTCTGGCAGTGGTCACCGCAGAAACTGACCGGATCAAAATGAATCAGGAAGCTCAGGCGTTAACACTGCTGCAGGAAAATGCGCCCGAACCGTGGCCTTTAGCTTTATGGCCATCTCAGTTAGTGGGAACCCAATACGATCCTACCGCCTTTGCCGCGCGCTTTCCGATGCCATTGCTACCCAAGGGCTTCAGACCACCGAACATCGGCTACAACTTCACCTGTACAAATGTACCCGGCGCGCAGGTGCCTCAATATCTGTGCGGCCATCTCGTTACTGACCAGATAGGCTTGCTGATTCTGACCGGTAATGTTGGCTTCAGCGTCACCATAATGAGTTACAACAAAACTCTGTATTTTGGTTTCATCAGCGAGCCTCGACTGTTACCCGACGTTGATCGCATCGCCGAAAGCGCTGCAGAAACATTTAAAAAATTATTAGAAAAAGCCCGAGAACGCACCGCCAGTTTGCAATCATCGTCGGCTTGAAGAAGAGGAAACTATGTCCAACGAAGCTGTTTATAACGCCTTTCCTAAAAATGTTACGCTCCCCGATGGCGCAGCCATTGAACTGCGCCAGATGACCGCGGCCGACCGTGATGCTGTACTGGCCTTTGCAAGAGCTTTGCCCCAGGAAGATCTGATGTTTCTACGTCTGGATCTCACTGAGGATTCAGTTGTCGACGCCTGGGTGCAGAATCTGGCTACCGGCCACACCTCATCTATCGTTGCCTATGATGACAATGGCCTGATTGGCTACGCGTCAGTACACCGTAATCCAACCTCCTGGACTCGGCACATGGGAGAGATCCGGGTGAATGTCAGCCCCGATTATCGCAGCCGCGGCCTGGGCCGTGTGTTGATTTCAAACATTTTTGATCTGTCAGGCGCATTAGGGCTACGCAAAATCACCGCACACATGACCTCTGATCAGCGAGGTGCGCAAGCTGCATTTCGCCACCTCGGTTTTGTGCCTGAAGCGTTGCTGGCGGATTATGTTCAGGATCGTAATGGCACAACCCGGGATATGGTCATCATGTCTTTTGATGTTACCGGCCATACCGATCAGAGTGCAGGTACGCTGCGCGTTTAAGCAAGCGGTAACAGCACCTTTCCAATGACTTTATAGAGCGCGCCATTCCAGCGCGCAGCAGGTCTTATTATGTGGTTCATGTTTGTTGTCCTGTTTTTTGTCTTGTGCTGGGGTATTTCACGCTTTTACCTGAGCGGCCCAAGCCTGTCCCAATACGACCAGACTCTAAACGTCCCACAAAACCACGAACGCCGCGCCAGCCCGGCTCACAGCGATGTCATTGAGCAACTGCAGGCTTTGAGCAAGGGTTTCGGTGCATCTGGTGGCGGCTCCAGACTGAGCCGGATGCGTGCTGCCATGGACAGCATTGGTGAAAGGGCTGATCTTGAGGACATCACTCTGACAGCCGTGAACAATCCTAACGTTAAAGGTGAGTGGGTCGTGGCCGCAAATTCTGACCCGAACAAACGCCTGCTCTACATCCACGGCGGCGCTTTCATGTTGGGCAGCCCGCTGAGCCACCGCACCATTACCACTAAGTACGCACGTTTACTGGGTGTCAGCGTATTTGCAGTGGATTACCGGATGTTGCCGGAACACAGCCGCCTGGATTGCCTGGCAGATTGTCAGGCAGCGTATCGTTACATTGTCGACAACGGCCCTGAACAAGTTGGTGCAGCCACGCAGTTCCTGGTTTCCGGCGACTCTGCGGGGGGCAATCTGGCGCTGGTCGTCACCGCCTGGGCGCGTGACAACCAACTGCGTATGGCGGACGCAGTCATCGCTATTGCGCCTGCCACAGATAACACGTTTGGCTCACCGACCATGCGTACAAATGCAGCGACAGATCCGCTACTCGGACCAACCCTGGGTAAACTGGTGAAGTTACCACGCGCGATGTTGTTGTTTTTCTCCTGGTTCAGCACGCGGTTACACCCAACCGACACCCGCATTTCGCCTATACATGGTGATTTACAAGGCCTGCCACCTATGCTGATACAAGCCAGTGAAGCTGAGATGTTACTCGGGGATGCAAGACGCTATGCCAACAAAGCCAACACTCAGGGTTCAACGGTAAAACTGGAAACCTGGAATCACATGGTACATGTCTGGCACGTTTTCGAACCCGATTTACCAGAGGCAAAACAGGCTTTCGAACACATCGCTAAATTTGTCGACAGCCTGCCGATTACTGCTATCGAAGCAGCACCAGAAGGTTTGCAGAGCGCGCAAAGCTGAACATGCGCAGCCCTTGCGGCTGTTGACAGGTCAAGGACTATCCGCCGGTATTGACTTCACTGGGTGCCAGGCCGAGATAGTCAACCACCAACGACACACGTCGGTTTGCGGCACCAGCATCACCCCATTGCCCTGGTTGCAACATGCGCCGGTTATCTTCGCCATAACTCACCGCTCGCACACGTTCCGGGTGTAACCCACCACTGGTAATCAGGTATTGCCGTACCGCTTCGGCGCGGCGCTGACCCAGCTGCTGGTTGTATGCAGGGTCCCCCGCTGGGTCCGTAAAGCCTTCAACGGTGACCACAACATTGGGATCGTACTGCCGCACCACTTCACTGAACTCGTCCAGCGCAGGTTTGTCTGCTGGCCTTAACGTATCGTCGTCATAGGCAAAGTGGGCGCTCATTTCGACCCGCAGGCGGCCCTGCAGATTAGCGATGGTGGCGTCATAGCCGGAAAATTTGCCGTGCAGATCCTGGGTCATTTCTGTGAACTGGCTGCGAAAGCCCTGCAGATCGGCAGCCAGCGTACTGTCTGTTGCCCGAAGGTCACTGACCGTGGCATCAAATTCATCCCGTTTCACATACTGATTACTCGCGCAACCCGCCAGCATGGTTCCGGCCAATATGCTTGCTACTGTGGCCATAACAACACGCCGATTGATGAAATTGCCCATAACGTTCGTTCCCTGCCTGAAGATAAGGTATTGTCCGCCTTCGACGGAGTACCAGTTTATCCCGAAAATCAATTTCAATCAGCCTAAGCCTTTCTGCATTACCCGTGTCTGAATTAAATTCACCTGAACCAAACCAGCGCATAATGGACGAGGCCCATCGTACGCTGGTGAATACCTTTGGGTATCCATCATTCCGCGGTCAGCAGGCAGAGATTATTGCGCATACCTGCGCTGGTCTCGACAGCCTCGTGTTAATGCCAACCGGTGGCGGCAAATCCCTGTGTTATCAGTTACCTGCGATGATCCAACCTGGATTGGGGCTGGTGGTATCGCCACTGATCGCGCTGATGCAGGATCAGGTACAGGCACTCACACTCTCTGGCGTATCGGCGGCCTATTTAAACTCCACGCTCAGTTATGATGAACAGCGCTCGGTCATTGATCGTGCCCGCAGTGGCGATCTGAAACTGCTGTACGTTGCGCCGGAACGATTGCTGCAACCGTCGACGCTGGAAACCCTGCGTTCCTGTCAGGTTAATCTGATCGCCATTGATGAAGCGCACTGCGTATCTTCCTGGGGACATGATTTCCGGGCAGATTATCTGGCACTGGATATTCTGCAGGCAGCATTCCCCGGCGTCCCCAGGCTCGCGCTGACGGCAACCGCCGACCCGCGCACGCAAGAGGATATCTGCGCACGACTGCGACTGCGGAAACCAAAAATATTTAACAGCGGCTTTGATCGCCCCAACATCTTTTATTCGGTGCAGCCCAAGGTCAACCCCAAAGCCCAGCTGATGTCGTTTCTCAAGGATTACGAAGGCTGCGCCGGCATTGTTTATTGCCTGTCACGCAAGAGTGTGAACGACACCGCACACTGGTTAAGTCAACAGGGCATCAACGCTCTGCCCTATCACGCCGGGTTGAGCGCCGAAGAGCGGCAGTTACATCAGGTCCGCTTTTTAAAGGAGGACAACGTTGTGATGGTGGCAACCATTGCCTTTGGTATGGGTATCGATAAACCGGATGTGCGTTTTGTTGCCCATCTGGATCTGCCTAAATCAATGGAGGCGTATTATCAGGAAACCGGACGCGCCGGGCGTGATGGCGCGCCTGCACAAGCATGGATGGTGTACGGCCTGCAGGACGTGGTGCGATTATCGCGCATGGTAGATGAGTCTCCATCGGACGAAAGCCACAAACGGGTTGAGCGCAGCAAACTCGACGCGTTGCTTGGCTGGTGTGAAGTCACCAGCTGTCGCCGCGCCAGCTTACTGACCTATTTCGGCGAAACACCACCGCCCCGCTGTGACAACTGTGATGTCTGTGTGACCCCCCCGGTGACCTGGGAAGCCACTGAAATTGCACAGAAAGCGCTGTCCTGCGTCTACCGCACCGGCCAGCGATTTGGCGCCGGCCACGTTATTGATGTCCTGCGCGGGCAGCTGCGCGACAAAGTTAAGCAGTTTGATCATCATCATCTGTCAACCTTCGGCATTGGCAAAGCACTGTCGGAACAGCAGTGGCGCTCAGTCTTTCGGCAGCTGGTTGTACGCGGGTATTTACAGGTGGATCACAGCCGTTATGGCGCGCTGCGACTGGTCGGCGCGAGCCGGGAACTGTTGCGTGGAGAAACAACGCTGGCCTTACGAGAAGATCCCACGCCGGTTAAAACACGCGGAAAACCAGCGCGCTACAAACTGGAACTGGAAGATGAGGAGCTGATGGAAGACCTCAAAGCCGTTCGTCGCAGCCTTGCCGAAAGCCAGGATATACCCCCCTATATGGTTTTCCACGATGCCACGCTCCTGGAGATGATTGCTCTGCGACCTAAAACCATGGAACAACTGCTCGAAGTGAGCGGCGTGGGCCAAGCCAAGCTTGCCCAGTATGGCGAATCATTTTTACAGGTACTGGCAAAACACAGCGCGTTTTAGCGGCAAACCTGCCAGGCCCGCAATGGCCTGCTGCTGCGTTTGCAGAAATCATCGTTCACACCGCCTTGATCGACAAACAGGCACTCTTGATGCCCATCAAAAGATCGAGTCACTTATGACACCGTCTTACGCTACCCGTGGTGCTCTGTTTTTCTCCTGGTTCATGCCCAGCTTCACCCGCGTTGGTTACTGCGTGCGCAAGCTCACCTGGTCAACCAGATCCTTCAACTTTGGCGGTCAGACCTGGCTGGTCACCGGCGCTTCAACAGGTATCGGGCGACAACTGGCACTGAGCGCTGCTAACGCAGGCGCCACCGTTCACGTCGTCGCACGCAATACAGAAAAATTGCAGCAGCTGGAAGCAGAGGTAACCTCAACCCGCGGCAGTATTATCAGTCATACCGTCGACCTGTCGCTGATGGCGTCCGTTGGGTCCCTGGCCACCTATTTTGAAAATAACGGCGTTGTTTTTGACGTCCTGGTGAACAATGTCGGACTTATGCTGAAC
>CBDUMB010000192.1:0-6440 GCA_965368205.1 uncultured Pseudomonadaceae bacterium
GGATAATCTCAACCTGACCGCTGCGTTCGACAGCGGTGATGCTATTTTCGATTCTGTCAGCGCGAGCGCAGATGAGGTGACGCTGACCTTTACCGCGGATGCCAACGGTACTGCCGTGGTGCTGGTTGAAGCGACCGATAACGGCGGTGAAGTGATTCAGTATTCCCTCAATGTCACAGTGCAGGCGGTCAACGACGCGCCTGTTGTTGTGGGGTCTCTGTCGAATCGTAATATCGACGAAGATGATCCGCCGGAGGTGATTTCGCTGGCAGGTGCGTTCACCGATGTGGATATCGCGACCAATGCAGATGCTCTGACGTACGAAGTGGATAACAATACTAATCCAGGTATCTTTTTGAGCCAGACAATTACCGGTGACGAGCTGACCCTGGATCTGTTGCCCGATGCGAACGGTGTTGCTGATATCAGTATTATCGCGCGGGACTCTGCTGGTCTGCCAAGTTTGCCAGTGACGTTTACCATCACTGTTGACGGGGTAGACGACCTGCCTGTTGCCGCAGATGATGTTCTCGGTGACATACCGGAAGATACCCTTGAGCTGCGCATTGATGTGCTGGCCAACGACTATCTTGGCGATCAGCCCAGTACGCTGGCAAGTATTGTGAGTGTCGGCACTTACGACTTTATTGACGTTGAAGGTAACCTGGTTACCGCGCCTCAGGCTTCAGTGTCCATTGATACTGCTACCAATGAGGTTTTGTTTACCCCCAGAGGTAATTTCTGGGGTACTGCGATGTTTGAATACAGCATCGAAGACGCCAACGGTGATACCGATACGGCCATGGTGAGCTTTGAGATCACGCCAGTGAACGATGCGCCGGAAGGTCTGCAAACCCACCGGTATGTTGTATTTGAAGGCGCTATCCTCAACGTGGAGCTGGCCAACGGATTGTTGGTGGGTGCCTATGACGTTGACCCTGCGCAGGTAGATGTTAATGGCGACCCCATTGCACCACAGCCGCTCAGTATCGTGTTTGAAACTGCGCCACCGCCGGCTCAGGGTACACTGACGACAACCGCCAGTGACGGCACGTTTACCTTTATACCCGCGCCTGGTTTTACCGGCGAAACGACATTCCAGTATTCGGTATTTGATAACCAGATCCGCAGTGCCCTCGGCGACGTAGTGATTGAAGTGCTACCTTTGCCGCCAGCAGCAAGCACGCCTAACCCCGGTGAAGTGTCGGTGCTGTTCAACCTGGCGAATACGCCGCTGGAACAGACTGCAAACGTATCTCCCAATGTCCTCGTGACCATGGATGACTCAGGCAGCATGGACTGGCAGGTGAGCATGGACATGACGGATGATAATGGTCGGTTTGTCATAAATAACAATGGCATCGCAACTTCATATCGTCGAGAGCGCGTCTATAGCTATCTGTTCAGTTTGAATACTAACGCTTATAGCGCAACCAGTGGTAATGGCCGTGTTGTGCCTTCGCAGGAATCATTGCCAGCAGGTAACGACTACACTGTGTGGCAGGCCCGTAGCGCTGCTTTCAACGGCATCTATTATGACCCCACAGTGGATTACAACCCCTGGACAGGTATCGATAATGCCAACAATGATCTGGCTGATGCTGTGCCTACAGCGATCCGGCTTGATCCCATGTCTGCGGCCAACACATTTGATATCACTCAACCGGTAGATTATCTGGCGCACTCTGTGCCTCGCTGGCAGACCAACGGCGGTTCAGCCAATGTCAACGTCACCAACTTCTATATTCCGCGCTACTACACCGCAGCTGGCGTTCGAGTGGAAATTCGTGATGACGGCACAATGTATCCTGGTGGTGATCAGCGCGATGACTGTTCCGGTCCCAGTAATACGTGTACTTACGACGAAGAGATTCAGAACTTCGCCAACTGGTTCCAGTATTACCGGTCGCGCGAGCTGGTGGCAAAAGCGGCGCTGGGTAACGTTGTTGCTGAGCTGCAGGATATACGGGTCGGCTTTGAAACCATTAACCGTCGTAGCAATGAACCCATCGCTGATATGAATGAGTTCTATTGGGAAGGCGAAAAGCAGGAGCTACTGGACGACATTTATTCAGTTGATTCCAGCGGCGGTACGCCGCTGCGCAGAGCGCTGAATGATGCTGGCCGCACTCTGGCCTGCGATCGTGCTGATCGCGATTGTCCAGCCTTGCCGATTCCAGAAGGTATCTGTCAGCAGAACTTCACGCTGTTGTTCTCGGATGGATACTGGAATGGCTCAACACCACGTCCGGGTAATTTTGATGGTGACGATTCCAGCGTATTTGATGGTGGTAAATTTGCAGATACCCATAGCGATACGCTGGCTGACATTGCCATGTACTACTATGAGAACGATATGTTCCCGGCAGTGGATGATGGTGTACCTCTGTCCACCGCGGACGTCGATAGTGTGCCGGTCGGTACCTATACATCGGCAAACGACTTTATCCATCAGCACATGAAAACATTCACCATCGCGTTTGGTGTTGAACCCGACATTGATCCGTTAGCGGCGGAAGCCGCGCTCGCAGGAGCAACGTTTGCCTGGCCAGCACCGGGTTCAGCGCCCAATGCTAAAATTGATGACATGTTGCATGCAGCCATTAATGGTCGCGGTCGATTCCTGAACGCAGGACAACCTGGCGAGCTGCAGGCTGCTGTGGGTGCTGCATTCCGTGAGTTTACCCAGGCGGCTTCTTCAAGTTCAGCAGCAGCCTTTAACTCAACGTCATTACGTGAAGGTACATTCCTGTATCGTGGTTTTTATGACCTGCGTAACCGCACGGGTGAGATGACGGCAAGCACGGTGAACGCAACAACGGGCGAAATTTCCGCTGTACCTACCTGGACAGCAGCACGGATGCTGGATCCCAGCGGACCGCTGAGCCTGACACCGGCCCAACGCATCATCTTCAGCTATGATCCTGATAATAATGCTGGTGTTCAGTTTGTTTACAACGATCTAACGCCCGATCAACAGCTGACATTGAGTGAAAACGAAGTGAACTTCCTGCGCGGTGAACGTAATTTTGAGGAACCGCTGCCGGGAACATTGCGAGAGCGTCTGGCTGAGGAAGGCCTGCTGGGTGACATCATCAACTCAAGCCCGGTATACGTGGGGCCACCACGCGCATTTAATCGCGATCAGAGCCCGTATCCGATCGACGATCTGTATTCAGAATTCTCCGCTGATGTCGCCGCGCGAAGACAGGTGGTATACGTCGGTGCAAACGACGGCATGATGCATGGTTTTGATGCAGAGACAGGCGCCGAGGTGATGGCCTACGTACCCAATGTCATCATTGATGCCAGCAACGAGTACAGCAATAAGCTGACGTCGTTTACCTCGCCGTTTTACCTGCATGACTATTATGTTGACCTTTCACCCCGCTTGAACGACGTTTATATGCGGCCATCAACTTCCGAAGCCAAGCAATGGATGACTACTCTGGTTGGTGGTCTCGGCGCAGGCGGCAAAGGTTACTTTGCGCTGAATGTCACCGATCCGGATACTCAGTTCGCTGATCAGGCGACGGCTGCAGGCGCTGCGTTATGGGAATTCACCGACGAGGATGATACCTATCCGTTGGATGCAGCCGGCGACCCTATTGGTGGTGCAGTGGGCGCGATCACCGACTTCAACGGTGACCCGGTAAAAGACCTTGGCTACTCTTTGTCGCTGCCGATCATTACTTTGAGTAATGAAGTGGACACCGACACCTTAAATGAGTGGGTGGCCATCTTTGGTAATGGTTCAAACTCGACCTCCGGCATCGCTACTTTGTTTGTGTTGTTCATGGACAAAGGTCTGGATGGCTGGGGTACAGCGGGTGACTTTGTGAAGATCACCACCGGTGCGGGTGTACCGCTGCCAGGTGAGCAACTGGAAGGTTACCCCAACGCTTTGGGCACCCCAACGGCGGTGGATCGCGACCTGAATGGCACTGTTGACCTGGTGTACGCCGGTGACCGTCTGGGTAACCTGTGGCGCTTTAATCTGGAGAGCTCAAACTCAGCGAGCTGGACAGCGACACGGCTGTTTACAGCGACCTATGACGATGGCGGTACTGATGTGCTGCAACCCATCCTGTCCCAGCCGTTGGCAGTCAAGCATCCTCAGCAGACGGGTTTCCTGATTACCTTTGGTACAGGCAGCTTCATTGCAGAGGAAGACGGAAGTGATACGTCGATCCAATCGATCTACACCATCTGGGATCCACTGGTGAGCAATCCGCCCACTGCAAATGCTGACACGAAAGACACCCGTCTGGTTGAGCAGGTCATCACCAATGTTGTGGACGATTCGGTAACACCCGCGCAAACGCGACGTATTCTGACCAACAACACAGTAGCCTACGCACCAGAAACGCTTTCAGCTGGGGTTTACGGCTGGTATATCGATCTTGATATGGTTCGAGCTGAAGACACTATTTCAGGTGCTACCAACACCGATATCAGTGGCCAGGCGCCCCCGGATGTACAGTACCCTGGTGAAAAAGCTATTCGACGCTTCATTTTCCGGGATGGTGTGATATTGACTACAACCGTTCTGCCGGCGACCAACGCAACGTCCTGTTTTGGTTCGCGTCCGGGTGCAATTCTGATTCTGGATGCGCTGACCGGAGGCGACCCGGGTGAGGCGGTCATCGACTTTAACCTTGATGGGGTTGTTGATGATGCTGATCTGCTGGCAGTAGGGGGGCAGGACTTTACCGCTGGTCTGGTGTTTGACTTCACGCAGCTCGACGGGCAGTTGGTGGACTTGTCTACCCTGGGTGGCCAAGGGGATACCGACTTCCTCTTCATCTGTGGTGGTAACGAGTGTATTTCACGCCGTATTCGTGATTTGAATGACAACAAGACCGGACGTCTGTCCTGGACGGAGCTGCGCGCTAACTAGCGCGCGGTTTCCAGCCTAACAAGACTCTAAGAATTAGGAGACGAACATGTCTACTTTAAAACAGGTTCTGCAACTGGCTTTTCTTTCTCTGCTATTGGGCGCAGGTGCCGTAAATGCACAGGAGTTTCTCGCTCCTGAAGCGGAAGGCGCGGGTGAAATACAGGGCCTGGACTTTGGTACTTATCGAGCGGTGGTGAACGGCACCAACTATGATGTGAGCCCGACTGTGCAGGTGCAGATCAACGGTACTTTTGGTGCTTTCACCATGCTGGAAGAGGGTATGTTCATCGAGTTCACCTTCTTACACCACGCCGATGGTGCAAGGGTGATTAATTCGATTGTCGAAGTGGATGCCGTCGAAGGCGTCTAGTCGAAGCTGCCGAATCTGTTTAATCGCCAGGTGCCAGGCTTTCCAGCTTGCTGCGCTGGTTGGTTAACGTATCCACCTTAATCTGCAGCGCGTCAGCTTTGGCGCGCTCTTTTGCCACTACTTCAGCGGGCGCTTTAGCAACAAAATTTTCGTTGCCCAGTTTCTTCTCGATACGACTGATTTCCTGCTGTACTTTTTCTATCTCTTTATCAATACGTGCGGTTTCTTCCGTCACATCAATGAGACCGGCCAGCGGGATTAGGATTTTCAGGTTTCCGACCAGGCCCAGTGCATGGGGGGGTGGTTCAGCGCCGTCTTCAACCCAGCTCAGGTCTGCAATGTTAGCCAGCTTTTTCAACATCACAGCAGTGGCCGCCGCTCGATCGTGGTCCGCAGGCTCACCGCCTTGTAACAGAACGGGAACCTCAACATTAGGTTTGATGTTGGCTTCACCGCGAATGTTGCGAATCGCGCTGATCACCTGCTTAAGCCATTCAACCTGTGCTTGTGCGGTTATGTCGTCTGCAAAATCTTGCTCCTGAGGATACTGCTGCAGCATGATTGTGTCGTGACTCACGCCCAGGCGCGGCGCCACATCGTGCCAGATGGTTTCAGTGATAAACGGCATTACCGGGTGTGCTATGCGTAACAGGGCTTCCAGCACTGTAAGCAGCGTTTGGCGTGTGCCCTGTTTCTGTGCGGCACTGACGGAGTCGTCCCATAACAGCGGCTTGGTCAGCTCAAGGTACCAGTCGCAGTATTCGTGCCAGGCAAAGTCATAGATTGTGCTGGCAAATATATCGAAGCGGTAGGTGTCCAGCGCAAACTGGCAGTCTTTCACCAGCTGATGGGTTTTGCTTAACATCCACTTATCGATAACCGTGAGTTCAACGTCCGCTGTCGGCACAAAATCTTCGGTGTTCATCAATACAAACTTGCTCGCATTCCACAGCTTGTTGCAGAAATTGCGATAGCCATCGATGCGAGTCAGGTCGAACTTGATATCCCGGCCGGTACTGGCCAGGGCGCAGAAAGTAAAACGCAGGGCGTCTGTGCCGTAGGAGGGGATCCCGTCGGGGAAGTCTTTGCGCGTGGCTTTTTCTATGCGCGGTGCCATCTTCGGCTGGGTCAGATTGGAGGTGCGTTTTTCAACCAGCGCCTCAAGGCTGA
>CBDUMB010000193.1:0-6436 GCA_965368205.1 uncultured Pseudomonadaceae bacterium
GTACGCAACAGGCGGCCGAACAGCTCGGACACTGCATTCATATCGTTCGGCTTATCCGATCCTTCAATGGCACGCCAGGCAAGCAGCTTGGCATGACCACCTGCCGCCAACGCATCAAACAGGTTACCAATGAGCGTTTCAGGTGGCACCTGGGCATCCAGCGCTTCAACGAGGTCGCGCACCAGGGCCAGCGTCATTTTGTCTGCCAGCTCATCACGCATGCCGCCCACGGAACCAAAATGATGAATCAGAGTTGCATGAGAGATGCCTGCTTCGGCGGCAACACCTGTGATATTTAAACCTTCCAAACCATGTTCCCGCAGACGTTTTGCGGCGACATCCAGGATCAGTGCTTTTGATTCAATCGCGGTACGTCGACGTCTTACAGCCAATGTGCTTCCCACCCTTTGCTTCACGTTATTAAAAAGAGAGCGTTACAACAAAGCCAGCAATTTATTGTTGACTCAGCATTGATTCCGATTACTATCTACATCAATGTTGATAAGATCGATTTCGAGGTACTGTTTTATGCACACTAACCGAAACCCCATGCAGCCCATGGTCGCCCTGCAGGCGCTGCGCCGCCTGATTGCCGATCCTGAGCAAACCCAGGAAGTTTTTACTGTGATCAGAGCTTTGTCGGGTCCTTCTCTACAGAATGGCTACATTCGTTTTGCTGATACGGAAGTGGGTCGACGCATTCTGAGAGAAGAGATCGATCTGCTGGACACGCTGCAGGACCAGGAAAGCCTCGCCGCTTTGCCCGCCAACACCCTTGGGCGACATTACCTGAATTTTGTCACGAGTCAGAACATCAGCGCAGACGGTCTGGTTGAAGCCAGCGAAGACGGCGAATACAACGAGCTCGAGGGTGGCATCAAACGATTTGGCATGCGCCAGCGGGATATGCATGACCTCTGGCATACCCTGACCCAGTATGGTCGCGACGAGTTAGGCGAAGTGTGTCTTCTGGCCTTCACCTACGCGCAGACAAAAAATCGGGGTATTGGCGTCATCTGCCTGACCGGTTGCACCAAACTGGTAGAACACTACGGCATGGGGGTCTTTCGAGCCGCCTGGCGCGCTTATCGCGACGGTAAAAACGCAGCCTGGTTACCTGCTCAGGACTGGGAGCACCTGCTGACTCAACCTATTGATCAGGTACGGCAAACCCTGCACCTGTCGGCACCTGATGAATATCGTGAATTACAGGGTACGCTTGCAACCGTTTGAAGGCCGAGCAAGGTCAGCTCTGTTATCCTAACCGGCGCGGTCAGGTTGAGGAGATGATGTGCAGAGCTTTGATTATATTGTTGTTGGGGCAGGCACGGCCGGATGTGTATTAGCCAACCGCCTGTCTGCCGATCCCAGCAAAACCGTGCTGCTGCTGGAAGCCGGTAAAAAAGACAACTATTTCTGGATCGATATTCCTGTTGGCTATCTGTACACCATTGGTAACCCGCGCACCGACTGGTGTTTCAATACACAACCTGATCCCGGCTTAAACGGACGCTCAATAGGATACGCACGGGGTAAAGTCCTGGGCGGATGCTCTTCCATCAACGCCATGATCTATATGCGCGGTCAGCGCAGCGACTACGACCACTGGGCGCAGCTGGGTAACCGTGGCTGGGGTTGGGACGATGTACTGCCCATTTTCAAACGATCGGAAAATTATCAGCACGGTGCTGATGAGTTTCATGGCACCGATGGTGAACTCAGGGTAGAAGAACGGCGCGTCAACTGGGAGATTCTCGAAGCCTGGCGTGACGCTGCAGAAGAATGTGGCATACCCAAAATCGAAGAATTTAACCGCGGCGACAATTTTGGCAACGCCTATTTTCAAATGAATCAGAAAAGTGGCCGACGTTGGAGTGCAACCCGCGCATTCCTTGACCCGATCAAACATCGTCCTAATCTGACCATAGTGACCGAGGCTGTTGTTACCAACCTGAATTTCAGTCGCGAGGACGGGAAGCTGACTGCCAGCGGGGTCAATGTGACCACACCAAAAGGCGCCCAGACCTGGCAGGCTAATAACGAGGTTATATTATCCGCCGGCGCTATTGCCAGCCCGCAGCTCCTGCAGCTGTCCGGCGTCGGTCCAGGCCAGCTGTTACAGCAGCACGGCATTGCGATAAACAAAGAGATCAACGGTGTTGGCGGAAATCTGCAGGATCACCTGCAGGTGCGCATCATTTACAAGGTCGACAATACCGTTACGCTGAATCAGCGTGCGCGCACACCCTGGGGTATGGCGGCAATGGGTCTTGAATACATGCTTCGCAAAACCGGCCCTATGACAATGCCACCCTCTCAGCTGGGGGCTTTTTATAAAAGCGACCCAAACCAACCCTCCGCCAACATTGAGTGGCACGTACAACCTCTATCGTTAGAAAAATTTGGCGAGCCCCTGCATCGTTTCAATGCAATAACACCCAGTGTCTGCAACCTGCGGCCAACCAGCCGCGGACACATACACATTCAGTCCAGCAATGTACATCAGGCACCCCTGATCATGCCTAACTACCTGGCAACGGCAGAAGATGTCGATGTAGCCGTCAAATCGGTAAAACTGACACGTAAGATTATGCAGGCGCAAGCGCTTGCCAGATTCAATCCAGTCGAGTTTAAGCCTGGCAGCGAACTGCAGAGCGAAGATGAGCTGATTAACGCTGCCAGAAACCTCGGCACCACCATTTTCCACCCAGTGGGCACCTGCAAAATGGGTAGCGACTTAGACGCCGTGGTAGATGATCGCCTCAACGTTCACGGCATTGACAACCTACGTATTGCAGACGCCTCGGTTATGCCCACCATTACTTCAGGCAACACAAACGCACCAACGGTAATGATCGCTGAGCGTGCCAGCGACTTCATCAAACAAGACTACAAACACGCTAGCTGAGTTTTAAGCCAGACTCTGATACGCAGCCGTGCGCATATCATCGGCAAGCGGTAAAGTTGCCCCCAAGTACTGGGACATGATTACGCCAGTAATCTGCTCTTTAACATCCACCCAGAAATGAGTGGACGCTGCACCAGCCCAGCCGAATTCACCCTCACCTGTCAGCGCAACCGCCTGCCCCTGATCCAGCATTACCCTGCCAATCAGACCCCACCCATAACCCGGCAAAGCGCCGGGACCAATTTTAATGGGCACCTGATCTGCAGGTAGACGATTAGCCTGCAACATGGTGTGTGTGGTGCGGGAAATCAGTGGCGTACCTTCGCTGTCACAACCATCGAGCAACATACGTGCGAACGCACAATAGTCTGCAAGGGTTGAATAAAGACCATGGCCACCGCGCTGAAACGTCTGCGGCTGATCCGTCGGATGCATATCGGTGATATCCATCGGCTCCAGCGTCTGCGGGGTTATGTCTAATGCAGGCAACGCGCGCAAATCACCAACGCCATACATGGGCATGAGCCTGTGCAGTTGATCAGCAGGGACAGAAAAACCCGTATCACCCATACCCAGAGGTGTGAAAATATACTCATTCAGAAGATCTGCCAATGGCTTACCACCCGCCACCTGACAAACGTAGGCCAACACGTCAGTGGACACACCATAGCGCCACTGGCTGCCGGGGTGAAACGCCAGTGGTTGTGCCGCTATCGCTCCCACCATTTCTTCCAGGGTACGGCTACTGTCACCGATTATCTCAGCCTCCCGGTAGTACTGGGCGATGTGACAGCCATGGATAAACTCATAAGTCAGACCAGACCGATGGGTCAGCAGATCTTCAACGGTGATCGGACGTACCGCAGGCACAATGTCGCCGTTCGGCGTCAATACCCGCATCTGTGCAAATCGTCGATCAAACTGCGGTAACATATCGAATAACCGCAGCTTACCGCGCTCCATAAGCATCAGCGCCAGAACCGATACAATCGGCTTGGTCATGGAGTAGATCCGGTAGATGGCGTGCTCAGGTATCGGTGTACGCAAAGCTGCATCCGCAAAGCCGGAAGCGCCGCTGCTCAAAATCTCGCCGCCTGCTTCAACACACCATTGTATGCCGCTGTATTTCTGCGCTGACGTGTACTGGTCAGCAATCGTCTGTATTTGTTGATCTCTATTCATTTAACGTCCTTTTGCGTGTAACGCCAGTTCAGTTTCGACCCAGGCATTATAATGCCTGCGTATTGTGTCTAACCGCTAAACGAGGTTGAATTGAACCAGATTGTGCAGTTAAGACATCAAGCCAACTACTGTAAGTGAATCCATGCAACAAAACACATGCGCAAAATTTCGTTCATCGGCCAAGCAACTGGCTCTGATTATGATTGGCCTGACAATTACCGCGCACAGCCTGGCAGCAGACGCTCCGCTTCGCAGTGCCGCTGACATACAGCGGGACATCACCAGTAAACCCTTTACCGTGCTGGAATTTGCGGGTGTTAAACCGGGCTGGCAGGTGATGGACATGTTTGCGGGTAATGGCTACTACTCTGAGCTGCTGGCGCAGGCCGTAGGTCCACAAGGAAAAGTCTATCTGCACAACAATCAGGCTTATATGGCATTTGCCAGCAAGCTCAATGAGCGTGTGAAAAACCAGCGTCTACCCAACGTGGAGATCTACGTGCGCGAGGTAGAAGACATCAACCTACCCTCAAACAGCCTGGATCTTGTGTTGTTGGTAAAGACCTATCACGACGTTTATTTCTCTCAAAGCGGCTGGACAGTAACCGCAGAGCCCCTGTTTAAAACCATTCACAGAGTCCTGAAACCCGGGGGTCAGCTGCTGATCATCGATCATCACGGGGCAGCGGGTAGCGGTAACTCACGCGCGCAGGACCTTCATCGCATCGAGGCCGAATTTGCTAAAAAAGACATCGGCAGCCGCGGCTTCACCTGGGTGGAGGAATCTAGAGCTCTGCACAACAGCGACGACCCACTGGATATCTCTGTGTTCGATCCGGCAATCAGCGGCCAAACCAGTCGCTTCGTATTCAAATTCCTTAAACAGTAAGAACTTTTTGGTGCCGAGCAACGACCTCAAAGAGGTCACCCCAACCGAGAATAAAGGCATGAAAAGTAAACTGATTGCAGCCCTGCTGCTGACTGTTTTGAGCACAGACCTCTGGGCGGAAAGCCGCACCGTCGAAGTGTTTTCCGCAATATCTTATCCGCTATCCTTTGACGTCGAATTTGTCGCCGGCAGCGAGCATCGCGTTGATTTCGAGGGCGATCAGGACACAATCGACGACATCAAAACCACCGTATCAAATGGCACCCTGCAACTGAGCAAAGATAACGGCTGGTTTAACTGGTCTGACGGCGATGTCAGCATAATCATTACCTACGTCAAACTGGACGCGATCACTATGTCAGGCAGTGGTGATGGATTTGCAGCCGTCATCGATGCTGACAAGTTCGATATAACGGTAAACGGTTCCGCCGGATTCGAAGTTGAACAAGTTAACTGCAACGATCTTACTTTGCGAGTATCCGGGTCTGGCAACATCGATCTGTACAACTTGAGCGTTGATAGTGTGGACGCCAGCATCTCAGGTTCGGGCGATATAGAGCTCACGGGTAACACCGTTTTACAAACCGTGGCCATTACCGGCAGCGGTGACTACAGCGCCCGAGAGCTACGCAGTCAGGAAGCCAGTGTGAAAATAACCGGCAGCGGCGATGCGCAACTATGGGCAGAAGCCACCCTGGACGCTAAAGTCATAGGGTCCGGAGACATTGTTTACTACGGCAATCCCAGCGAGAAAACCGCTGTTACAGGTTCCGGGAATATTGAGCAACGCGACCGTAAACTTTAGGCACGACGTTGTTAGCTCATGCGAGGCCCAACAAATTCTAAAAGTTTCTTTGCGCGTAAGTCCCAGCTATAACTTTCTAGAAAATCTGCGCGGGCCTGCGCACCTAGGCGTTGCAACAGGTTCCTATTCTGGTCGAGCTGCTTCAGGGCATTCTCCCAGGCCGCAACCTCGTCTGGCGGCAGGAGAATACAGTTTTTACCATCATGCATGACTTCGCGAAATACAGGTAAATCTGAACTGATTATTGCTTTGCCATGGGCCATGTATTCAAAAAACTTCATAGGCGAACTCCAAGCAGCGGTATTGCCCTGGTTGCCCGCTACACGGATCTCTCGTTGATAAGGCGCTAATAAGACATCGACACTACACAAGACACCCGCCACGTCTCTCGGTGCAACATAACCCAAGCACTCTAAATTCGCGGGCACCGCAATGCCTCTTTCCCGCAGGTCGATTTCACCTCCGCCTGCGGCAACAAATTCAATGTTCGGTAAAAGCCGGGCTAGATCAGCAATTACCTCAACGCCTCGGCCCTGATACCAGCTTCCGACATAACCTACGCGGAGCGGCTGATCAGTTCTCGGTAATACCACTTCGGGCGGATCATTAGCGGCATCTGGCAACACAACAGCTTTGCTTAACAATTGAGGAT
>CBDUMB010000194.1:0-6434 GCA_965368205.1 uncultured Pseudomonadaceae bacterium
ATGAAACAACGACAGGATTGATCACCGGCAGCGTAAGGGTGTTTAACGAAATGCCTGAAACGTTTGAGCAACTCAAAGCTAACCCGGATCTGATCCCCACTTTTGTGGAAGAGACGCTCAGATTTTACTCCCCATTTTCGGCCACCATTCGACGCACCACAAAGCAGACAACGTTGTCTGGCATAAGTATTCCCAAGGGTGCGCTGGTTCTGCCGCTGATCGCGTCTGCAAACAGAGATGAATCGGTGTTCGAGAATGCTGACCAGTTTGTGATTGATCGACAGCCGAACCCGCACATTGCACTTGGTTTTGGGATACACAATTGCCTGGGTGCTCACCTGGCACGCCTGGAAGGTCAGATAGCCGTAGCATCGATGACAAAACATCTGCAAAGCATTTGTTATGCTGCAGGTGAAGAGGCGGCTCCAGGTCAGCTCGGTGGACCGAGTAAGCTGATGGTTAATATAGAGCCAGCGTAGCGTCCTGATGCCTTGATCTTGGGGTCAATAGGGCAGGCAATGAACGAGGGGAGAAAATGGTGCAAGCGAATTTAAAACTGCGGCATGGGTGGTGTGGCTCCAGCTCACCCACAATAAGATGCAGGGCGCGAAAATTTGCCGTTGCTGGTCTTGCAGCTTTGTTGCTCCTCTCTGGTCATGCTTACGCTGACTGCAGTAAAACGCCTGGGATTAGCCGCTTTTATCAAAGCGGCTGGGGTATCGACTTCAAAAGCCAGCGATTTGCGAAAGATACCGTCATAAATGGCGGTAATGCGGCCAATCTGAAATTGAAGTGGGCCTATGGATTCGGCACGCAATCTCCACGCGTTTTTCCACTTGTTACCGAAGATACGATATTTATCGGCGATGCCAATGTCGGGCTGGTGGCGTTAGAGCGCGAAAGTGGTTGTATCCGTTGGGTGAACCCCGACATCAGCGATCCTTCTACAGCTATCAGTCACGGTGTTGTTGATGGCAGAACAGTGCTTGTCATCGCGGGTCGTCAATCAGGTATTTTTGCTGTTGATGCAGCCAGCGGTGCAACCATCTGGGAGCGCCAGGTGGCCGATGACAACCCCGTGCCTGTTTATTCCGGCAGTCCTTTAGTGTTTGAGGATCAGGTGTTTGTGCCTTTGTCATCCATGGAGATTGGATTGTCAGCTAACCCATTTTACGGCTGCTGTACAACCAGTGGCGCGGTAGCTGCGCTCGATCTGCGTACCGGTAAAACCAACTGGTACAGGCGCACTATTCCTGATGCCCCGCAGGTGACGGGCAGACATTATTTTTTTGTAGAAGAGCATGGACCGAGCGGCGCGCCTGTCTGGGGTGCGCCGACGCTGGACGTCGAACGTCGCCTGTTATATTTCGGCACGGGACAGAATTACAGCCATCCGACAACAGCAACATCTGACGCCATCTTTGCCGTTGATATAGATTCCGGGGAGCCTCGTTGGATAGCGCAGTTTACTGAAAACGATGCTTTCAACATGGCCTGTACAGCGGGTGGTGTGAACTGTCCTGATCCCATGGGACCTGATGTTGATTTTGGTGCGCCACCCATTCTTGTGACGTTACCCAATGGTCAGGACGCAGTGCTGGCCGGACAGAAATCCGGCGATATATGGGCCATTAATCCTGATGATGGCACGACAATCTGGCATACCCGTATAGGTCGCGGTGGCGCGTTGGGGGGTATCCACTGGGGGATGGCGGTTGATCAGCGCAATGCATCTCTTTTTGTACCGATCAGTGACTTGCCGGCACTTCCCGGGACAGGTGAAGCAGAGCCAGGCATGTTTGCGTTGGATATCGCCACCGGTCAGAAACGTTGGTCTGCACCGCGCGTGCAGCGATGTGAGGGGCGGCAGTGTTGGAGTGGTCTATCGTCAGGGATTACCGTTGCAGACGGTGTTATTGTCGCCGGCGGGCTAGATGGTTTGTTAGAGATCTATGATTCTATTAACGGTGCGCTTATCTGGTCTTTTGATACCCAGGTCGAATTTGAAGCTGTTAACGGATTGCCCACGAAAGGGGGGGCAATAGATGCCCACGGACCAGTACTGGCAGACAACCTGTTAATCGCAATCTCTGGTTATGGTTCCTTTGGTCAGAAACCGGGTAATGCGTTACTCGTGTTCGAAGTGCCGGCGGAGTTGTCACCGTGAGTGCTGCTGGGCAACGAGCGCATACGGGTCGTCGGGTAATTGCGTCATCGATAGATTTTGTTCTGGTGCCACTTGTGAGTTTCCTGGTCATGCTGGTTTCTGGTGCCATGGAATCAGCTGACGCCTATGCCGGCAATCAGATCTGGTTGCGCGGTATTGGGCTTGGCGTGGCCGGTTACCTATTGATCAACGGATGGCTGCTGCATAGGCGCGGACAGACCGTTGGCAAGATGGTGATGGGGATTATGATTGTGGATGCCCAATCAGGCAAAAAGGCGGCGTGGTGGCGTTTGATTGCCATACGCGCGTTGTTTTTTCCGCTGCTCTATTTACCTTTACTGTATTCAGTTGTTGGCCTGTGGGCGCTGCTGCCGTTGATTGATCAGGCATTTGCCTTGCGCAGTGACCGACGTTGCCTGCACGATCTGGCAGCCGGTACGGCTGTGGTGACTCGGTTAAAAACGCAACACGCGTAAGGGGATAGTCTGCCGCGCGTTATCTCTCCCAGCCAGCGGCGCCTGCAACGCCCACCGGATTTTACCGGCAGGCGCTTGAATTCGTTTTCTGCCGTCTTTCTCCGGCATGGTCTGCCTGGTGTTCTGCTTGGGCTGGTCTGTCTTCTGCATGCAGATATGCGAGCACTGCTCAGCGTTGCGCTGACAAATTTCTATACCCATCCACAGATGTATGTCGTGACTGGATTGATGCTTATGACAGGCCTCAGCCTCTACGCCTGGTATGTCGATCGTCGTTGGCGGCTCGAAAAGTTAGGTTGGGTGCTTTATCTCGGTGCATTGTCCGCCTGGGAAGAATGGGTGTTTCGGCTTGCAGTGCCTTATTTCATGGAAAGCAGGAATGTTGAGCTGTCTATCGCCGTACTGGGGACCAATATTTTTTTTGCCGCAGCTCATTACTTTACGCTACGCTGGAAGTGGCAGTGGTGTGTTGCTGTATTTTTCTTTGGCATGCTGCTCAGTCGGCAAATGGATAATCACTTTGATCTGTTGTTGGTGGTGGGTATTCATTGGGTGTTTACGTTTCTGAATACGCCGCGGTTGCCCGGGCGTGCACGGTAGGGGGCTTACATGGAGCATGCAGTACAGGTTGAAATACTGAAAGAGCTGATGCAGCAGCTTGATGAGGGTAAAAACATAGATGCCGGTGTGCAGTACAAGGTGCCCACCACATCGTATGTGTGTCCGGAACTGGCTAAACAGGAATGGCAATCGTTCTTTCAGAACCATCCTCAGTTAATCGGTCTTTCAAACGATTTACCTGAGCCGGGCAGCTTCATGACGCTGGACGACTTCGGCACACCAGTGCTGGCAACACGGGATAAGGCCGGGGAGTTTCACGCTTTTCTGAATGCCTGCCGGCACAGATCGGTGAAAGTTGCAGATGACGAGCGTGGTCGAAAGTCGGTATTCATGTGCCCGTTCCATAACTGGAGTTATGCCAATACCGGTGATCTGATCTCTATTCCTGACGAGGATCACTTTGGTGCAATAGATAAGAGTTGTCACGGCTTGATCGAGCTGCCTGCGGTTGAACGCGATGGTTTGCTTTGGGTGCATCCCCAGCCTGATGGGCACCTGGATGTAGATGATCTTCTTGGCGACCTTGCAGCAGAGTTGGGATCTTTCAATCTGGCGGAAAATACCTTTGCAGGTAACAAAACCATCGACATGAATCTGAACTGGAAGTTTGCTAACGATACGTTTGGGGAAACCTATCATTTTGGAAAACTGCACAAAAACACGCTAGGTAAGCTTTATTACGGCAATAATCTGCATCTGAAAGTATTTGGGCGCCATCATAGGTTTGTGACCGCTAATCGTGGCATCGATGCGATCCGGGCTCTACCGGAACAGGATTGGAAGATCACAAGCGGTACGTTTGTGCTTTACCATCTGTTTCCGAACATTCAGCTTATTGTGAATGCCCAGAACGTCACGCTGATTCGTATTTATCCAGATCAAAACAATCCGGGCCGCTCAATCACGCGCATCTCCTTTTATTTTGCACCGGAGATTGCCCAATTGATTGCACAGGCTGATGAAGAGGCTGTCGCAACAGGGGATGTTTATAACTATGAGGAGCGGACCGGCGGGGACGGCGCAGCAAGCCTGGAGGCCTCTCTCGAAGTGTTTCGCAGCACAGTTGAGCAGGAAGATTACGTGATGGGCGAGATGCAGCAGCGTGCTGCGGAAAACGGCCAGTTGAAAGAAATCATCTTCGGTCGCAATGAGCCTGCGCTGCATCACTTCCACGGCAGCTATCGTGAAGCCCTTGGTCAACCGCCGCTGGAGGTGATCGAACCATCCTGATTTGGTTGCCAGGGTGTCTGGCAGTCAGTCAGACCTTTATCGAGATCTTCAGAGCAGTGGGTTGTACATATTGAGCGTGAGCGCCTGCAGGTTTCGACTGATGATCTCATCCGCATCGGCTAAACACGAATTCCATCTGAATAAAGCTGCTTTGCTGACCGCGTAGGGGGCTGCATCCGGGTTGGGATTTGCGCCTATAAGACTGCCAATATCAATGATCCGGCCGGATTTCTGTTTTGTCATCTGACGCGTTGCTGCCTGGCTGCAGAGGTAAGCGCTATGGACGTTTACTTCCTCTACAGCCCACCATAGGTCCACCGGCAGATCCCATGGGTATTTTGAGCCAGCGCCACTTGGCCCGATAAGGTCTGCTTCATTTTTCAGTCTCCAGAAATGTCAGCGCTAATCATATGGAAACGACAGATGCTCTGTTAGTGTGTCGCGAAATTTTCATAGCAGCGGAAGTTATACGATGTCGATTACAGTTATGGATGGTGGCATGGGTGGTGAGATCTCCGCCCGGGTTGCGGGTGCAGGACATGGGCTGTGGTCCGCAAAAGCGCTGCTGGAGGCACCTGATGTTGTTGTGGATATTCATCGGGAATATATAGACGCCGGTGCTCGCATGATTATCACTAATACCTACTCAACCATTCCGCACTATTTAAGCAAAGAAGGCCTTGAAGGTCAGTTTGAAAGGCTTACGAGACTGGGTGGAGAACTCGCGCGTCGCGCGGTAGTCGAAAGCGCTGAAGACGTATTGGTTGCCGGTTCTCTGCCGCCACTGCATGAAAGCTATCGGGCGGACCTTGTGCCGCCGAGCTTGGAAGCTGCACCCGTCTATAAAAAGTTAGTACAGGCGCTGTTGCCTTATGTTGATGTCTTTATCTGCGAGACTATGTCGACCGGGGAGGAGGCTGTTACCGCAGCATCTGCGGCGCTGGAGTATGGTAAGGGTCGACCTGTTTATGTGGCCTGGACGCTGGCAGAGGCGCCTGGTAGTGGCCTGCGTAGTGGAGAATCAATTGCAGCGGCATATAACCAGGCAGCACATCTCGATATTGCGGGGTTTCTCTTCAATTGCACGAGTCCTGAAGCAATTTTAGTGGCTTTACGTGAATTGCGCAGGATGACTGATTTGCCGATTGGTGGATACGCCAATCGAATGAATACGGTTGACGCCGACTGGACCCTCGACAATCACATTGTCACAGGTCGACGCGAAGACCTGGATACACAAAGATTTGTTGCTGTTTGCAAACAGTTTGCAGAGGCGGGTGCGACGATTATAGGCGGTTGCTGCGGTATCAATCCGTTGGATATTGCGGCATTGAGTGACGCTCTTGCAAATGTCGACTAATTTATACAGCGCAGGGGTGAAATAGTTTGATTGATTATCAGGGCGTTTTAGATGAAATCTTTGCTCAGCTGAAGTCATCTGTTGGCGTAGGGCAGGTTGCGAATTATATTCCAGCGCTGGCTGCGGTCAGCCCGGAGAAGTTTGGCATTGCGATCGAAACCGTTGATGGGCAGCAGTTTCAAGTTGGCGACGCGCAGGAGCGATTTTCTATTCAGAGTATTTCCAAGGTTTTTAACCTGACCCTGGGTATTAAGTTGGCAGGAGACGCGTTGTGGCAGCGGGTTGGTGTGGAACCATCCGGCAACCCTTTTAACTCACTGATTCAACTTGAACTCAACAACGGCATACCGCGGAACCCTTTTATTAATGCCGGAGCGCTGGTCATCATCGATAGTCTGCTTGATTCACTGGAGCGGCCGAACGGCGAGATGCTCGAGTTTGTCCGTAAGCTGCGTTGTCAGGATGTGTTTTACGATGACGAGGTAGCCGCATCAGAGCGGGATACAGCATTTACTAATCTTGCGCTGGCCAATTA
This sequence comes from uncultured Pseudomonadaceae bacterium, assembly GCA_965368205.1. Taxonomy (GTDB): domain Bacteria; phylum Pseudomonadota; class Gammaproteobacteria; order Pseudomonadales; family Azotimanducaceae; genus UBA4421. The sequence continues at coordinate 6,390 of CBDUMB010000194.1, forward strand.
CATGAAAGGACAGAATAACCTGCAGCATGCAGTGCAGGAGGTGCT
>CBDUMB010000195.1:0-6413 GCA_965368205.1 uncultured Pseudomonadaceae bacterium
GGTAGTAGAATTTTGCTGTACCACCCCCCGCCAGGCAGTGCTTCGCCGACGGTCATGCCGGGTTCAATGCCGAAAAACTCAAGGGTTTCCTGAGGGTGTCGGTAAGCATAACGCGCTTTCACGGCATCTGGCTGCGCATCCAGAATGGTGGCCAGACTGTCGCTCATTGCCGGTACTGATGCTTCTATCGACCCAGCGGTCGATTCGCTCATTGCAGCGGTGTCATTCTCGGGTTCCTCGACGGGGGTAGAGCTGGAAAAACGAACGTTGCCAGTACGTAGCGCATGTAACACCTTTTTAGGTAAATAATTACAAATTATCTTACGCAGCGTCAGGCAGAATGCTAGTTTTTTAGTTTGGTGGTTGGACTGCCGCGGTGCTGCCAGGGTCGGCTTGCATCGCTGCGTGTAGGCTGGTTTTATCGTAACGACGGAAATAACAAGCGGGGCTGAGCATGCTCGACATGTCCGTAGCTTTATTTATGGCACTGGTGTGCGTGCTGGTGCACTTTGAAGCGGTGCTTTTAATCGAAAAAATTCTGCTGCGCATTCCCAGCGCGCGGTTTGGCTTGCTGGTCTCCTGGACCGGGTTTCTGCTGGCGCACGTTATTGAAATCTGGCTTTACGCACTGGCTTACGTGGCCTGTGGCTGGTTGGGCATAGGCGAACTGCACGGCGCCACAACATTACTGGATTACGCTTACTATTCCGCAGTGGTTTATACCACTTTGGGATTTGGTGACATCGTGCCCGGTGTGGGCATTCAGATTCTGACCGGCTCACAAGCATTGGTCGGGCTGTCACTTATCGCCTGGTCTGCCACGCACACGTATGCCCGGGTGACCTCCTATCAGGCCGGGCGTTAGTACGGATGTCATAGTTTCGCCGTGAATGTCGTCACGCTTTGCTGAAGGATCGTCTGCCAGACAGGGATTGCTTGTCACAAGTCAAACCGCGACACGTTGTTGCGTCGGCCGGGGGCGTAAAATGTGTCAGTTTTCAGGCAGTTCAGTTTTGGTCCCAATGACATCGGCAGATGGTTCAGAAAAAATAGACAAACAAGGTTACCGTGTTATCGCGGCTGCTACTGCGCGTTTGACACTGTTTGCTGTACTTGCATCGCTGACCATTACGGTGGTTGCAGGCTACTTAGCTTTTGGCGAATTAATAGCGCCCATAGGCATCTATCTGGCGATAGGCGTGCCGTTACTGGTGGCACCAATAGCCAGTTTCATGAATATCTCACTGTCTTACCGACTGCAGAGTGCTAACCAGCGCCTTCAGGCGCTTAGCGAAACCGATTCTTTAACGGATACGTTGAATCGTCGGCGGTTTATGGAAGTGGCTGAGCGTGAACTCGCTCTGGCCGCAAGACACTGCTATCCCACCAGTGTGGTGCTCATCGACTTCGATGACTTCAAACAGGTGAATGATAAACATGGTCACGCAGCGGGTGATCAGGCGTTGGTGCAAACGATACAGGTGATTAAATCCCTGGTGCGTGATTCAGATGTGCTGGCACGTTTCGGTGGCGAAGAATTTATTCTGCTGCTTCCGCATACCGCTCGTGAGGGCGCTCAAAGTCTGGCGCAGCGCATGTTGGAAGCGATTGCCCAGAACCCCATTGAGCTTGAATCAAAAGAACTGATGATAACTGTCAGCGCTGGTAGTGTGACCTGCGAAACCAGCACGACACCGCTGGACGTGATGACATCCAAGGCTGATGAATTGTTATATGCCAGTAAACAGAATGGCCGTAATCAATGTACTTCCGCCACCCTTGCCAATCGTATAACGCACCTGCGCCGCGCCTGATCAGTTAATGAACGGCTGGCCGGCCTGATACAGGTCTAATCTTTCCTGCATGCTGCTGATCTGCTCAGCCGATGTTGCGTCCTGTGGTTGGGAGAGGGCTTGAGAAAGCGCCTGCTGTTGTAATCTGACCGCCAGGGTTATGTTGCCTTCCCGAGCATGGGCAGCTGCAAGCGTATCCAGATGTTGCCAATGTCCCAGGTACAACACCAGAGGTGTGATCAGTTCAACGGCACGTTGTGGGTCTGCGGTATCGGTATCCGCAGTGGTGGCCAGCAACCAGGCCAGATTGTTGGTGGCGGAAAGGCTGCCGAGTTGGTACGCAGTATTATAGTGTTCAAGTGCGAGACTGTGATTCTGTGGAAAATGCACGCCGCTATGCAGCATCTCGCCCAACGTTGCGTGGGCGCCAGGGTGGTCCTGGGCTGCCGCCGCCTCTAACCACTGCACAGCTTGTGTTCTGTCCTGCTCCATGAGCAGCTGGGCTAGACGATATTGTGCTTCGGCAACGTCAGCGGTGGCGGCTTTGTGCAGCCAGAACTCTGCGCTTTGCAGATCTGCGGCAGGGGAGTCGAAATCCAGCATTACGCTGCCCAGAAAAAACTGTGCGTGGGCCTGTTCCTGGGTTGCCTGGAGGGTCAACCAGGTCACCAGCGGCGCGGCAACTTCACGCCCGTTGGGTGCAAACAGTGGTCCGTTGTAGGCTTCGCCGTTAGGTAGAAGCAGCTGCCCCGTGGTGAGCATGTTGTTCTGCCAGAATCCACTCAGTACAATGCCGGCGCGACTGGTTCTGTTGCCTTCACCAGCTAATTCGCCGTTGCGCCAGTGACCCTGGTGTGTGCTGCCATTGGCGAAAACAGCTGTGCCTTCACCGTGTTGCAGGTCGAACGCCCAGGCGCCTTCGTAACTGCTGCCGTCAGGTCGAGTTTCCTTGCCGAAGCCATGTTTGAGGTTGTCTTGCCAGGTGCCTTCGTAGCGCACTTGAGTCGCACTCAAAAAAACGCCATATCCCTGGCGTTTCCCTGCTGCCCAGCTGCCCTCAAAGGAAGCGCCGCTGGCAAGGGTTTTCCTGCCGAAACCGTGCGGCTGGTCTGCTAACCAGGCACCGGCGTAGGTGGCGCCATCACTGAACTGGGCGACGCCGGAGCCTTGACGTTTATCGTTTACCCACTGACCCTGATAGACCTCGCCATTGTTGCCGTTGAACTGACCCTGGCCGTGTTTTTGACCGTTTTCCCAGGTGCCTCTGTAGACGCCTTTGTTGCTGGTAAAAATCCCGCGGCCATCAGGTTGTCCAGCGGCAAAGTTGCCAACATAACTATCGCCGTTGCTGTGTTTCAATTCGCCATGACCGTGACGGAGATTGTTATACCACTGGCCGGTATAAACTGCTGAAGAGGTCTCTTCCATACCCATGCCGTTTAACTGACCATTCTTCCAGGTGCCACTGCGGCTGCTGCCATCTGGCAGCGTCAGGGTAGCCTGGCCGGTATAGTCCATCTGCTCTACAGCAATTGTTCGCGTTGAGCCGTTGGCCAGGGTCAGGGTGGCGCGTTTCTCCTCAGGTATGTTCGACGTGGGAACGCCGGGTTCCACGGCGCTGCACCCGAGACATAAACTCGCAACCAGAAACAGCGCGCATAAACGTCGTTTCAGCGGATATTTTGGTGACAATTTCAGCACAATGGGCTCAGAGCGTTGTTAAATATTGCTTTTCCGATAGCTAAGTATAAGAGTATGAATAATTTTCTGGGGGATAGACATGCAAGAGGTTGAAGGCGTTCACGCAGCCAACGTTACACAGTGGTTTAAAACGCACGTAGAAGATATTTCCCCGCCGCTCGAATTCACCTTAATTGCCGGCGGGCACTCGAATCTGACGTTTGCGGTCAAAGACAGTAACGGCCAGACGTTTGTATTGCGTCGCCCGCCGCTTGGGCACGTGCTGGAAAGTGCGCACGATATGGGCCGCGAGCACAAAATAATATCCGGAGTGGCGGGCTCTTCAGTGCCAGTCGCAAAGACCGTTGGTGTGTGTCATGACCCGGAAGTGAACGGTGCGCCGTTCTACGTGATGGAATATGTCCCCGGTCCTGTTTTGCATGATACCGAAGCGGCCAGCAGTTTGACCGCAGAGGAACGTATATCGATTGGTCATGATGTGGTAGATGTGCTCGCCAGGTTGCATGCCATTAACCCGGATGATGTCGGGCTTGGGGACCTGGGTCGTAAAGAGGCTTATCTGGCGCGACAGCTCAAACGTTGGAATAAGCAGTGGGAAGCCAGCAAAACCCATGAGATACCTGCCATGGATGAGACCAGTCGTCTGCTGACGGAACTGATGCCTAAACAGATTGGCGCAAGCATCGTGCATGGCGACTATCGGCTCGGTAACATGATTGTGGCCGATGGCAAAATTGCCGCTGTACTGGATTGGGAGTTATGTACCTTAGGGGATCCGTTGGCTGATGTGGGGTACATGCTGAACTGGTGGGTGCTGCCTGGTGAAGCGCCGGAAGACACGGCACCTACTGCGGCGGGTGGTTTCCCAGATCGGGAGGCGCTGGCTGAGCGTTATGCTCAGGCAACAGGTCGTGATCTCAGTAATATTTCTTATTATCGCGCTTTTTCACACTGGCGCCTCGCAGCTATCGGCCAGGGTGTTTACAAACGATATCTGGTTGGGGCGATGGGCGAAAATCGCGATATGGATCTGGAAGCCTACAAGCTCAGTGTGTCTACCCGCGCAGAGGTTGCGCTGGAGTTGCTCAGTTAGACTGCGGCTGCAACATAATCCTGCCGAGCAGGGTGTCATCCAGCCAGGCGCTGACCGCGGCAAGATCAGGGTGAGCGTCAAGTTGAATCACCGTGCACGGAGACGTCATCACCTGAGCCAGAACAGCGTCCGCTGGTGGTATGCGCCAGCGATAATGTAACTCTACTTCACTTGATGTCGCATCCGTTTTGGTCAGGTCGAAGCCGTATCCGGGTGTGGGCTGATTGCCGTTTGATATAACAAACAACAGAACGTCTTTTGTCTGGGTGTTGTTGGCAGGTTGATCAGCGCCGCCAGATGTGGGGCTGGTTAACATCTGCACATTGCGGATCGCCGCGAGATCCGCAAATTGTATTTGTTGGATGCCTTTAGTGACACCATTGCAGTTTGCATGGCTGAACAGTTCAACCGCGGTGATGGGTGTGCCTGTCTGGCAGCCTGAAAGCAGCCAGGTCAGGCTGACCAGAATCAGGAGTTTCGCGCTGTGAGCCAGCTGCACGGGTGTCATCAGGGCTGTACCACGACGTCTTGTTTAGAAAAAGTCAGTCCGCTGTTATCCCGGGCCGGGGTTGCTGTCGATGCTTGTCCCTGAATGCCGCTGGTGTTGAGGTTGACGCGGAAGCTGGATTCAAAGTCGAGATCCTGCAGATCATCATTTACGGCGACAACCGTTGGCGAGTCGAGGGTAGCCAGTGCGCCGCAGGATTCTCCAGCGTCGCACAGCACCGCATCGTCATCTGCATCGGTGCCGGCGAATAATCGGTACTGACCAGCGGGTACGTTGTTGATTGTGAATGGATAGGTACCGTCGGTGGTAGTGACCAGGCGCGCCGGCACCACTGTCTCACCGTCTTCGTCGACCAGAATGACATACAACAAACCGGCATCTGCGGTAGTGCCCATGCTGGATACCTGCATGATCAGCGTTATCTGCACCTGATTGGCTGACGATCCGAACGTCAACGTGGCCTGATAGGCGCCATCGATGAGGTTGCTGCGGTTGATATTGATCTGATACTCACCCAGGCCATTGCCTGTTGGTGGTGGCGTGATCGTAACCCAGGGCGCGTTTGCGCTTACTCCAGTGATACTCAGATTGCCCGTCCCTACATTCTGCAACGTAACGCTCAGGTTGTTGCTGAAGCTCCCGAAGTTGAGGGTACTGGCAGACGCCACAAGAATCGGGCCAGGATCAACACCCTGACCGTTGGCTAACAGCGTGGCGGCGATCACTGCTTTCTGTGCGTTGATCAAACCGTATCCATAACGATCGTCCCGACCCGGTTCACCAAGATCATCAGTCAGATCACCTGCTGAGAGGGCTGCGCTGAATTCTGCCGGGCTCAAAGCCGGGTAGATGGCTTTCATCAATGCGGCGACACCAGAGACATGTGGTGCTGCCATCGACGTGCCAAATTGTGACAAGTACCCAAACTCGATCGGGCCACCGCTGCTGTCGTCGCCGATGGTGGAAATCACTCCATCGCCAATGCCGTCGCCGTTAAAATCGGTAATGTTTGAGCCACCCGGTGCGGCGACGTCAATGCTGCTGCCAAAATTCGAGTAAGTTGCTATTTCATTGGTAATGGTTGTTGCGCTGACGCCAATGACGCCATCGTAGGCGGCAGGATAAGAGGGCAGGTCGGATGCATCATTGCCTGCGCTGGCAATGATGATAACCCCGGCCTGAATGGCGGCGGTATAGGCCTCCTGTTCGCTGGGGGAGGAAAAACTGGAGCCCAGGGACAGGTTGATGATGTCGGCGCGTTGGGTGGGTGTGGTGCCTGACTTATTCGGCAGTCCCGCTGCATATCTGACCGCCTGCA
>CBDUMB010000196.1:0-6397 GCA_965368205.1 uncultured Pseudomonadaceae bacterium
TGGCAGAATCAGTATATGTATTACCTTGGCCTGATCATTGGCGGTGGTACCTCGCAGATACAGAAAAACATCATCAGTGAGCGAGGACTGGATATGCCGCGCGAACCGAAAATAGAAAAGAACAAGTAGGAGACACCCATGCAATTCGGACTTTCAGAAGAACAGGTGCTGCTACAGGACAACGTCAATCGGTTTCTCGACGACCACGCATCGCTGGATGCCGTCAGAGCCTATGCCGACGGTGGCGAAGACACCGCAATCTGGCAGGGGCTGACAGAACTGGGCATTCCAGCACTGTTGATCGACGAGGATCACGGCGGTATCGGTCTGGCGCCGTTGAACGCGGCCATTGTCGCGGAATCCATGGGTTACCACGCCGCACCAGGGCCGTTTCTGACCAGCGGCGTTATGGCGCCCACCGTATTTGCTGCCGCGGGCGGACAAGATGACAAACTCGCCGCGCTTGCGGCAGGTGAATTGCGCGTTGGTATTGCCTTTGCTGAAGGTTTTGGTGCGCGTAACGATGCGGGCATCAAGGTCGCAGGCACAAACCTCAGCGGCAAATCGATATTCGCCTTCGATCAAGCCGCAGACAGCTATCTGGTCGCTGATCAGCACAAACACATCTACCTGGTTGAAGCAGACGCTCAGGGGCTGACCCGCAAGCCGCTGACCACCGTAGATAAGACCCGGCGTACAGTAGAACTGACTTACAACAACACACCGGCAACGCTCATCAGTGATGACGCGGAAGTGTTTGCTCAAGCGATGGACATCGGTCGCGTCATGCTCGCCGCTGACACCCTCGGTGCGGCACAGAATATGATCGACCAGGCCGTTGAGTACGCCAAACAACGCGAACAGTTCAACCGACCCATTGGCAGCTTCCAGGCGGTAAAACACATGTGTGCAGAAATGGCCGCCAGTCTGGAACCCTGCCGTGCCATGGTCTGGTTTGCAGCACATGCACTACACGAGCTGCCGGACGAAGCGCGTCTGACGGCCTGCCATACCAAGGCACACCTGGCTGAAGTCGGAAAGTTTGTAGCCAAAACCTCAACCGAGGTTCACGGCGGCATGGGCTTTACCGACCTGTTGGGCCTGCACTACTGGTTCAAACGATGTGGCGCCAACCGTCAGTGGCTCGGCGCCCCTGAGCTTGTCCGTGAGGAGGCCGCTGTATTGCAGGGTCTGGCATGAACGACTTTCTGACCCTGGCGGAACGCGCCTGGCAGGGTCAGCTTGACATGATGTTTGAACATCATCCGGTGCATGCAGCTTACGATGGCGCCACAGAAATTGTACCTGGCGTGCTGGCCCTTAAAGGCATTGCCTGTATCTACATCATCGATACCGGTGACGGGTTACTCATGCTGGACGCAGGTTCCCAGCTGGACACCCAGCGTACTTTTTCGGAAGTGCGCAGGTGGCGCCCTGACACACCCCTAAAACTGGTTGTTTTCTCGCACCATCACGTTGATCACATTTTTGCCGTTGCGCCTTTTATTGAAGAAGCAAAGCTGCGCAACTGGGCCGCGCCCAGGGTGATCGCGCATCGCTTAACTCCGGATCACTTCGATCGCTACATTAAAACCAACGGCTGGAACACGGCGATCAATCGCCGCCAGTTTGCGATCCACGCACCCAATTTTCATTGGCCTGACAAATATCACTACCCAGACAGCACCTACGACGATACTTATCAATGTCAGCTGGGTGACCTGGATGTACGTTTACATCACGCCAGAGGCGAGACAGACGACCATACCTGGACCTATATTCCTCAGCACAGACTGGTGATGACCGGCGACCTGTTCATCTGGGCGCTCCCTAACGCCGGAAATCCCCAGAAGGTACAGAGATATGTTTCTGACTGGGCGGATGCGCTGAGACTGATGGCCAGTCTGGAACCAGAACTTCTGCTGCCAGGCCACGGCTTCCCCATCTTTGGACAGGCACGTGTCCACCAGGCGTTAACGGACACTGCAGATCTGCTGGACAACATCGAAGATCAGGTGCTCAAGGGCATGAACCAGGGCCTCAGCCTTGATGCGCTGTACCAGCAAATCGAGCTGCCGCTGGATTTATTGCAGAAACCTTATCTACAGCCCATCTATGATGACGCACACTTTCTGATCCGCATGATCTGGCGACGCTATGGCGGCTGGTGGGACGGCGAGTACGACACGCTTCTGCCGGCCAGCAAGGCAGAGCAGGCAGCTGCCTGGGTAGACCTTGCCGGCGGCGTTGACGCCGTAATTGCGCGGGCACTGAGCAGCCTTGAGCAGAATCCCGCCATCGCAGCACATTTGATTGAAACCGCTTTTCACGCGGAACCGGAAAACGCCGCGGTACATGAAGCTCGGGCCTCTATATATCGCGCCCGAAGTGCAGTGCAAACCGCCTCCATGGCGCGAAACATCTTCAACCACGCCGCCCTGTCCAGCGATGCTGGTGTGCGGGACCTGGCTTCAACCACCCATCTGCAAAAGGGTTAAAACCGCTAACGCCTTGTGACCAGGCGCATTGCCGTTCACAATCTGGGACTGACATTCTGCAGTAGGATCTATGTTCCAGTCTTTGCCCGTTTTGCCGTTGAAAGACACGGTGGTATATCCCAACATTGTTGTTCCACTTGCGGTTGGCCGCCCCCGCTCCCTGGCGGCCATTGAAGCCGCGATGAAAGACAATCGCGAGTTCATTGCCGTCGCTCAATCTATATCAGATCGGCACCATTGCCAAAATTACCCGAGTTGAAAATCGTAACGACGGCGCACAGGTTATTGTTCAGGGCGATCGTCGGGTTCGATTGATATCTCAGTTTGACCGAGAGGACTACCTGATGGCCTCGGCCGAGTATCAGGTTGACCTCAAGCATACGGCAAATGAATCAGACAGCATGGAAATAGATGCCCTGTTACGCGTCAATCGCGAGCTTGCCCAGCGGATTGCAAACCTGTACGACAGCGAAAACGGCGCGCAGATGTATCAGCAGCTGGTAGGCCACCTGAAAGATCCTGTCATTCAGATGTATCGCATAGCGTCGCTTGCCAACCTTTCACTGGAACACCAGCAGGCCATTCTGGATTGCGAGTCAACCCTTGAGCTGATGCAGCAGATCAACGGTGTGCTCAGCCACGAGCTGCGGGTTACCGAACTGCGCCGTGAAATCGCTGAGCAGGCCCGAGACGATATTGAACAACAGCAGCGCGAACATGTCCTGCGGCAGCAGAAACAAGCCATTGAACATGCGCTGGGCGAAAATGGTGAAGACGAGGATATTGCTGAGATTCGCCAGCAGCTGAAAGACGCAAAACTACCAGAAAACATAGAGGACGAAGTTAACCGCGAGCTGAAACGATTGTCACGCATGTCGCCTAATGCTGCCGATTACCAGGTTTCGCGCGCGTACCTTGAACTGATTGCTGAACTGCCCTGGCATGCCAGTACCGAGGATAACCTTGACCTGCAACATGCCCAGGACGTTCTCAACGAAGATCACTACGGGCTGGAAGAAGTTAAAGAACGGATCCTTGAGACGCTTGCGGTTATGCAGCTCAACCCTGATGCCAAGGCGCCTATTATCTGCTTTGTGGGCCCACCTGGCGTCGGCAAAACCTCACTGGGCCAATCCATCGCCAGAACCATGGGGCGCAAATTTGAGCGCTTGAGCCTGGGCGGGTTACACGACGAAGCAGAGCTGCGTGGTCACCGGCGAACTTATATCGGTGCGATGCCAGGCCGTATTCTGCAGGGTATTAGACGCGCGGAAGTGGTGAACCCCATCATCATGCTCGATGAATTAGACAAACTCGGCCGGGATTTCCGTGGCGACCCGTCTGCGGCGCTGATGGAGATTCTCGATCCTGCACAAAACCGGGAGTTTCGTGATAACTATCTGAATCTGCCGTATGACCTTTCCAAAGTGATGTTCATTACCACCGCAAACACACTTGAAGGCATACCTCGACCATTGCTGGATCGTATGGAGATCATGGAAGTTTCTGGCTATTCGGATATTGAGAAAAGTGCCATCGCGCGGAATTACCTGATACCACGACAGCGCTCTGAAGCCGGGTTACAGGAAAACCAACTCGATATTGACGATCTCACCCTGAGTCAGATTATTCGCCGCTACACACGCGAAGCCGGGGTGCGCGAACTCGAGCGGGTAATTGGACGCATCTGTCGCAAACAGGCACGGCGCGTGGTTGAAGGTGGTGATGCCAGCCACGCTATCACACCGGAGCGGCTCAAAGAATTTCTGGGGCCGGAGAAATACAAACGCGACGCCAACCGCGAACAGCAACATGCAGGTGTTGCGGCAGGCCTTGCCTGGACGGAAGCCGGCGGAGACGTGTTGTATATCGAAGCAAGCCTTACGCCAAAGGAAGATAAAGTCACCCTCACCGGACACCTTGGCCAGGTTATGCAGGAATCTGCTAAAGCCGCTCGCAGCTATGTCTGGTCTATAGCAGATACCCTTGGTCTGGCCCGGGAAGATATCGAAAAACAGGGTATCCATATCCATGTGCCAGCGGGCGCAGTACCTAAAGATGGTCCGTCTGCCGGGGTGACCATGGCGAGCGCAATTGTGTCCGCTTATGCAGGTATCCCCTGTGAACCCAACATAGCAATGACCGGCGAGCTCACGCTAACCGGTTTAGTGTTACCGGTTGGCGGGATCAAAGAAAAAGTACTGGCCGCCCATCGTGCGGGCTTTACCCACATCATATTGCCCAGAGACAACGAAGCCGACCTTGAGAAAATTCCCGAAAATGTGCGCAGCGAACTGGGTATCACTCTGGCCAGCACGTTAGACGATGTATTGAGGCGGGCATTGCCTGGCCTGAAATTCAAGGCAGCATCCTGAAGTGGAAAACGTCACCACCTATCTGATCGGCGTCGCTCTTGAAGGCATTCTGATAGGCGTTCTGTTCTGGGTGATCACTCTGATCACGGTAGAAAGTACCAGCCTGGTTGGCGCGGTTCGTGCTGGCCTGATTGCCGAAGCGGTGGGCAATATCCCCTACCTGTGGGGTCTACCCGCAATAACCCCACCCGGCATGTTAATGAGCCTGGTTGCTGCGGTGATTTTCGTGAAACTGATTGTAAGAATTGGGGAATTGACCGCCGGCAAAGCTTTTTATGGCGTCGCCATGACTTATTTTGTACTGGTTGCTCTGGTCACCTGTAACGCTTAGATAGAGGAACGCTTAGAACAGAAATGTGACAGGCTCACCTTCCTGCCAGGGCGTGTGTTTGGTCATCACAGAAACAAACAGTTGGCTTTTAATCATACGTTCAAGCCAGCGCTGCAAGTGTGTATAACGACTGGTCTCAAACCATTTAATATCGACATTGGCAAACTGCCGGATAAACGGCATGAGGGCAGTATCGACAAACGTCAGCTGATCGCCCAACAGGTGGCGCCTACCGCCATCCTGCATTAACAGGGCCTCCAGCTCATCGATAAACACTTCTGCTTTTTGACGATGTGACAGCGCCTCCGCTTCAGCGTCACGCCCGGCGTATTTATAGCCATCCAGATGTTCTTTGAACGGGCCATCATTTGTAGCCAGCAGATCTTTCACGCCAGACTGCAGTTCGCCGTTTTCCAACCAGTGATCCGGATCATTCTGCCGCAGAGCCCAGAACATAACATCAAGGCTTTCATCGATGACAGCAGTGTCTACCAGCATCACGGGGACGGTGCCTTTGATTGACGCCTGCAGCATCGACTCGGGTTTGTTTTTCAGATCAACTTCACGCAGGACACAATTCTGACCCGCATATCGCAGCGCCATGCGTGCACGCATGGCGTAGGGACAACGGCGAAAGCTATAAAGTACAGGCAGGTTGTTGGCAACCTCAGGGGGTGATGGTGAATCGTAATCCGACATAGTCTTCGTCATATTCCGGAGTGACGGTAACGCCTTTATAATTTGTTGTGAACAACCTGGCCATGCCGTAGCCAATCAGCGCGCCCGCCAGCACGTCCTGCTCGTCGTGACGATCATCGTAAACCCGGCTGTAACCCACAAAGGTGGCAGCAACGTACACCGGCAACGCCCACTTCACGCCATAACGTTCGTGCAGATAACCAGCGGCATGAAAACTGACAGCCGTATGCGCGGATGGAAATGATTCGTCATCCCGACCATCCGGACGTTCCTTACTGATCGTCTCTTTTAAGGCATAGTTTGTACCGAGCGTCACCGCAAGCCCTATACCAAATTGTTTCGCCCCTTCGTAGTCTCGTTTAGCAATCGAGGTGACCAGAGCCGCGCTTGGCAGCACAAACTCGAGCACATCACCCACATCACCGGTAGTGCTGCGACCCAGCGGATTCTGTTCTGCACCCGCCTGACTCGGCAACGCCAACAGCAACAAAAAT
>CBDUMB010000197.1:0-6385 GCA_965368205.1 uncultured Pseudomonadaceae bacterium
ACAGCCAACATAGTTGTTCTGTTGGTCTGTCTGGCCGCGTAGCTGCCAGGCCAGTGTCTCTGCCTGACTCAGCGTCGTTAGCAACGCAGTAGGATCGAGCGCCTCAATTTTCTGGCCGTCGCGGTTCAGCGCCTGAGCAAAAGCCTCCCATGCAGTAGGATCCAGGGCATAGCTGATCAACGCATCAATAAAACCTGCTGGCAAAGAAGTAGTCGGGTCAGTTTTTAACAACGCCTGTTGGATCCATTGGTGTAGCGGAGATCACCCGGGCTGATCAATTTACCCGGTAACCTGATTTTGCACCAGGGTTGGGCCTTTAAATCAAGGTTTCACATTAGCAGATACCCTGGCTATGATGGAGTCCCTGCAAAAAACCTACAGGCGTCATGGATAACCAATTCACGCCCGATAAGTTGCTCTCTTCTGCGCACATTGACGAGCCGGATGAGGACAAGCGTCGCAGCGAATCGGATCGCAGAGCTGAAGATCGTCGCCGCAGCGCGCGGGGTTTGTTCGAATTACGTGCCCGGCGTGATCGGGTTGTAGAGGATCGCCGCCGTACCGATCGGCGTGATGGGCCCCGCTGGCGGCTGGCTTTCTGGCGTCGTCACGAAACCTGATTGACTCTGTTGCTACTCAATGTACTGCAGATGAGCAGGCGTTTGATTTGCAATAGCCACGTAAAAATCCCCCTTTAACGGCGCCATCTGCGTCAATATCGGCTAAAATTTCAGATTATTTTCTATCAAGGAACGAGCATGATGCGTTGGGTGTTGCAACTGGTTGTATTGGGTGCAGGCATAATGGGGAGCTTTTCATCAGCTGTTGCAGGCGATGCTGAAGCCGGTAAAAGTCTTTATCCGGTGTGTACCGCGTGTCATGGTCCGGCAGGGTTGGGTAACCAGGCGATGAATGCGCCCAAGCTTGCCGGTCAGGAAGCCTGGTACATCGTAAAGCAGATGCAACTGTTTCAGAACGGCGCTCGTGGTACGGCACCAGGTGATATGCACGGCATGCAGATGGCGATGATGTCAAAAGGCCCACAACTTGCTGGTGAAGAGGCTTTACAGAATCTGGCTGCCTACATTGGTACTTTCCCCGTGGCAGATGTGCCCACTACCGTCAGCGGTGATGCCGCTGCGGGCAAGACGTTGTACACCGTTTGTGCAGCCTGTCATGGTCCCGCGGGACAAGGTGTTGAAGCAATGGCTGGACCAAAACTTGCCGGTCAGAGCGACTGGTATCTGGTGAACCAGCTGAACAAATTCAAGCAGGGGCAGCGCGGCTATCACGACATGGACCATGGTGGTCGACAGATGCGGCCGATGGTAGGAACGCTGGTAGACGACAAAGCGATTAACGATGTTGTCGCTTATATCAATACGCTGAAGTAAGCCTGACGTATGTTTTCAGTGGCACTATGACCAGCCGGTTGTCGATATCCCTCGGCAACTTGGCAGCCAACTATCAGCTGCTGTGTAAACACAATCAAGGACCGGTAGCTGCTGTTGTCAAAGCGGATGGTTATGGTCTTGGTGCTGTTGCAATAGCGCAGCGTTTGTTACGCGAACGCTGCGACAGTTTTTTTGTTGCGACGCCTCAGGAAGGTGCAGACCTGCGGTCTGGACTTGGTTCAGCCGAGGCACAGCAGGTAAAAATATATGTGCTGTCCGGTGTTTACCCTGAAGTGCTGCCGCTGTTCACCAACCACAATTTAACGCCTGTATTAAACACCGCGGAACAGATCCAAACCTGGAGCCCTTTGAAACGCCCCGCTGCGCTGCATTTCGACAGCGGTATGCATCGTCTCGGCTTACCCCTGCAGCCTGAAAGCTTTATCGGCCTGCCCTTTGATGTTGAGCTGTTTGTCAGCCACTTTGCTAATGCGGATGAGCGTGGTCATCCGTCTATAAATGATCAACTGCAAAGTGCGCTGGAGTGTTTTTCGGCATTGCGGGCGCATTACCCGAACATGCAATTCAGCCTGTCGAATTCCGCTGGTGTGCTGAACGATCTCGATGTGCCGCAAATGGGACGCGCCGGGATTGCGCTGTATGGCGGTAATCCCTTTGTACATGAAGACAATCCGATGCTACCGGTTGCGCAGCTGCAGGCCAGGGTGCTGCAGGTTTCTCAACTGCCCGCCGGGGCAGCAATAGGTTATGGCGCAACGTATACCACCACCGCAGAAACCGAAGTGGCAACGCTGGGCGTGGGCTATGCCGATGGCGTACCGCGGCTGTTGTCGGGTAAAGGCAGCGTCTGGTTTACGACCGGTCAGGCCCCAATGGTGGGTCGGGTCAGTATGGACCTGATCACTGTGGACGTTACAGGCCTGTCGGTAACTACCGGCCAATGGGCGGAAGTCTGTGGTCCGAACATCAGCCTGGATGAGGTGGCCGAGCAGGCTCAGACCATCAGTTACGAAATTCTGACCGGCTTAGGTCGTCGTTCAGAGCGGGTCTATCTTGAGGGCGTGTTGAAGTAGCTGCCAGGTTCAGTACGCGTAGATATTCAGCGTAGTCAGCGGCAGCTTCCCGATAATCACCCTGGGCGCGAAGAGCCAGTGAGCGGTTGTGGTACAACGCGGCTGTCAGGTCGAGCTGCTGAGCAGACTGTTGTGTGGCCATCAGTCCTTTGCTGAAAGCATCCGTAGCAGCAGCAAAGCTGTTTTCCCGGATCAGGACTGCGCCCCAGTTATTCAGCACAGAGGGGTCATCTGGCGCGATGCTCAGCGCGTCTTCAATATAACGCCTGGCCGACGCCAGATCACCTTGGCCTGAACTCAATTTGCACATGGCAGTGAGAATCTGCGCTCGTGTGGCCGGCGTGTTGCTGCTGGACAGCGCAGCTTCGCAGCGCCTCAACTTGTCTTCGCCAAAGGCAACAGTTGGGCTCAGGCACTGCTCAAGGTCTGCGGTAACGGATGCGCGGGATAGCTCGATTTGCGGGGTAGGGTTTTTGATACGCGTATCCACAGCGCTTTGAGCGAAGCTGGCAGCAGCGAGGGATAAACACAGGGCGCCCGATATCAGTTGGAACAGCAACACGACAACTTGGAGTGAATAGTTAGCCGTCATTGTCGTACAAGCCCGGCGTGTGCCGCAACCACTGCCAGCGACGTCAGCGCTGGGTTAAGCTGGGGCTTTGTCGAACGGGAGAATATTATGGTTCAAGGGGTGAACAAAAATGGTGTGCTGGCGGGTCAGGTCGCGCTGGTGACTGGTGCCAGTCGCGGTATTGGGTTGGCTATAGCGAAGCGATTTGCCATGGAAGGCGCCAAAATTGTTGTTACCGCGCGTACGGTGTCCGCAGATCAACATTTTCTGCCTGGCACGATTGCGGAGACTGTTGCGCAAATCAATAATGCTGGCGGTGAGGCGATTGCGGTGCAGGCCGATTTAGGTGTCAGCGAGGACAGGCATCGTTTGGTCGCGGAGGCTGAAGCTGCATTTGGTGGCGTGGATATCCTGGTGAATAACGCTGCCATTACCTATTTTATTCCGGTTGCGGACTTTCCGGAAAAGCGCTTCCGTCTGATGATGGACGTTCAGGTCTGGACGCCGTTTGAGTTAGCCCAACTTGTCCTGCCAGGCATGCGCGAGCGCGGTCGGGGTTGGATTCTTAACGTCTCTTCGCATGCGGCGATTCACCCGGAAAAAACCATGCCCGGTCGCGGCGGTACAGTTTATGGCATGTGCAAAGCGGCGCTGGAGAGATTCACCACCGGGCTCGCACAGGAGCTTTATGACGAAAATATTGGTGTCAATGTGATTTCCCCTGGTCTGGTGGCGACGCCGGGTGTCATGCATCACAAGCTGATTAACGAGCAGAACAAAGATAACGTAACGCCGGTGGAACATATGGCGGAGGCCTGTTTGCGACTGTGTCATGGAGATCCGAAGGTGCTTACCGGGCGTATCGATTATGCCGATGCGGTGATGGAAGAATTTAACCTGGAAGCCGCTGATCTCATTTAGGAAGTGAATGTTCACTTACGTTTTAAGGCCTCTACAGAGCGGATTGGTAGCTCGGTCTTTTTGGTAACCGTGCGCAAAGCGAAGCTGGAATGAACCCGGTCTACACCAGGTAGCCGGGTCAGATGCTGGCTGTGCACGCGCTCATAGTCGCGTGCATCAGCCACCACAACCCGCAGCAGATAATCAGCATCACCACTCATCAGGTAGCACTCCATCACCTCAGGTAATTCCCGCGCTTCTGCCTCGAAAGCTGCAAGATCGTCCTGCTGCTGGCTGAGCAGTGTTATCCGCACAAATACGTTGTCTGGATAACCGGCACTGGACTGGTCCACCAGGCCAACATAACCGCGTATAAAACCACTGTCCTCCAGCGCTCTTACACGCCTCAAGCAGGCTGACTCAGACAGATTGACCCGCTCTGCCAGGGCCGCATTGCTGAGCCGGCCATCTGACTGTAGCTCATGCAGGATTAACCGGTCTATTCGATCCAGATCGCTGTAAGTTGTCATATAAATCACTTTTATTGAAAGATTCTTGCGTCTCGATCTTATTCTAAGCAAACAACGCAAGGAATCCTCCTTGCAGCTTTCGTACACTGTCGTTTAAGCAAAACCGGGCCCGATTTCTGCCCTTGAAGGAGTGAAGCTAATGCGTATCGGTGTACCAAAAGAGACCAAGGTTCATGAATATCGAGTGGGTTTATCACCTGCCAGCGTGGGTGAACTGAGCGCTCATGGACATGAAGTCTGGGTAGAGGCAGATGCCGGCACCTCGATCGGTTTTGATAACGATCATTATCGTGCGGCAGGGGCAAAAATTGTCGACAGGGCAGCCGCCTTCGCCACAGATATGGTGGTGAAGGTTAAAGAACCTTCACTGGCCGAGTGCGCGCAACTGCAGCGGGATCAGATTCTGTTTACCTATCTGCATCTCGCTGCGGCCCAGGCTCAAGCCCACGCGCTGATGGATCGTGGCGTCACTGCGATTGCTTACGAGACGGTTGAAGATGCCGCTGGCCGCCTGCCGCTGTTATCACCGATGAGTGAGGTGGCGGGTCGAATGTCAATTCAGGTAGGCGCCTACGCTTTGCAGAAAGCTGCCGGTGGCCGAGGTACCCTGCTTGGTGGTGTGCCGGGTGTTGCGCCGGGGAAAGTGGTTATTCTCGGCGGCGGCATGGCGGGTACCAATGCAGCGTATATGGCGGTCGGGATGCACGCGGATGTGACTATTCTGGATAAGTCTGTCGACCGATTGCGTGCTTTGTCGACAGAGTTTGGCGGTCGCGCCAAAGTGTTGATGGCCTCGCGGGAAAATATTGCACAATGTGTACGCAGCGCAGATTTGGTGGTTGGTGCTGTGTTGGTGCCGGGCGCCAGTGCGCCAAAGCTGGTGGATCGGCAGTTGTTGAGTGAAATGCTGCCGGGTTCTGTGCTGGTGGACATCTCCATTGACCAGGGGGGTACTTTTGAGTCCAGCCGCCCGACCTCACATGATCAACCCACCTACATTGACCAGGGTGTTGTGCACTACTGTGTGACAAATATGCCCGGAGCCGTTGCGCGAACCGCGACAGAAGCACTGAACAACGTCACCCTGCCTTATGTCCTGGCCATCGCGGATAAAGGTTGGCGCGTTGCTCTGGCTGATATCCCTGGCTTTGCTAAAGGTCTGAATGTCTCCGAGGGCCGCATATGTCATCCGGAAGTTGCCAAAGCGCTGGGGATCGATAGCCCACTGGCAGCTTAAGTTGTGCGTCACTGTGGGTTGTGGGACGCTAGCGTGAGCTAAACGGTTTACGAGGGTGTGCAGTGAAAGAGGTGCCGGTAAGTACATTACATAATGAGTTTCCACCGGGGTCGGTGGAGGCGAAAGACATGCAGCATATGCTGCACCCCACTACAAACCTGAAGCTGCACGCGCAGAAGGGCCCGCTGGTGAACGAGCGGGCGCAAGGCGTTTACATGTGGGATAACAAGGGCAAGCAATACCTTGAAGGGATGGCCGGGCTCTGGTGCACCGCGCTGGGATACGGTAACGAAGAACTTGCTGACGTTGCTGCCCAGCAGATGAAAAAGATGTCGTACTCACAGCTCTTCGCCGGTAAGACTAACGAGCCGTCTGTGTTGTTAGCGGAAAAGCTTGTCGGCATGGCCCCATTCGATGCGTCAAAGGTTTTCTTCGGTCTTTCCGGCAGCGATGCAAACGACACGCAGATAAAGTTGATGTGGTATTACAACAATGCCCTGGGTCGACCTGAAAAGAAAAAGATCATCAGTCGTACGCGTGGTTATCACGGCGTAACCATAGGCAGTGGTTCGCTCACTGGCCTGCCGGCTTTTCATAATGCTTTTGATCTGCCGATGCCTGGCGTTGTGCACACGAATTGCCCGCATTTTTACAGCGAA